>DATMZL010001043.1:0-4597 GCA_035607075.1 Polyangia bacterium | reverse complement strand
TTCGTCCCTCCCCACAGAGCTTTACGACCCGAAGGCCTTCATCACTCACGCGGCGTGGCTGGGTCAGGCTTTCGCCCATTGCCCAATATTCCCCACTGCTGCCTCCCGTAGGAGTCTGGGCCGTGTCGCAGTCCCAGTGTGGCTGATCATCCTCTCAGACCAGCTACCCGTCTAAGCCTTGGTGAGCCATTACCTCACCAACTAGCTGATGGGCCGCGGGCTCATCTTCCGGTGACAGCTTCCAAGGAGAGGCCATCTTTCCCAACAGCGCCCGTAGGCGCCGCTGACGTATGCGGTATTAGCAATCCTTTCGGACTGTTGTCCCCCGCCGGAAGGTAGATTACCCACGTGTTACGCACCCGTCCGCCACTTTACTAGTAGACCGAAGCCTACATTCTCGTTCGACTTGCATGTGTTAGGCCCGCCGCTAACGTTCGCTCTGAGCCAGGATCAAACTCTCCAGTTAAATTTTCGACTGAGGCTTTCGCTTCAGCCGTTCAACTTTTGAGATTGTCTTGCTCGGAGAATCACAATTGTCGGGGTATTCGGAGAACTCCGCCCGAAGGCGAAGTGCTCTTCTTACCTTTCGAACTTGGTTTGCTATTCAGCTTTCAGAGACCGACGCGATTTCGTGAAAAACCGCGAGAAAACCCGGCGAAAGTGACCTTTGACTCACCGCCGCCAGGGAGCGCAGAGTCTATTCAGGTTCGCTTCCGAGTCAATAGAATATTTCAAGAAAAACAGCGCCTTCGGGAGGCCCCCCGTCGGGGCCTCAGCCGCTGTTGATAGCGGCGCGCAAACGAGCAGTATGCCTACGAAATCCGGAGCATGCCAGGGCGGCCATTGGCCAGAATCCATCCGCGGCGTTAGGCTGCTGGGCCTTGTCGGCCTGTCCTCAATGCTCGGTTTCCCTCGCGGCCGGGCTCAAATTCTGCGGTCAATGCGGCACTCTGATCAGCAGCGTTGACCCGGCGGAGGTCGCTGCCGCAGCGGATACGTGGCTGGGGCGCGTGATCGACGGACGCTACCGCGTGCAAGCGCGGCTGGGCACGGGCGGCATGGGCGTCGTCTATCGCGTCGAGCATTTGCACCTCGGCAAGACCGCTGCGATGAAGGTTCTGTCGCCCGACACAGCCGCGAAGCCTGAGATGGTGCGCCGTTTTCGGCTCGAGGCGCAGTCGGTCAGCAAGCTCAATCATCCGAACATCGTCCAGACGTTCGACTTCGGTCAGACGGACGGCGCGCTGTATCTGGTGATGGAGTTCATCAAGGGCGACGATCTCGCGTCGCTGCTGAAACGCGAAGGTCCGTGGACGTTCGCGCGCGCGGCGCGCTTTTTCATGCAGGTTTGCTCGGGTCTGACCGACGCGCACGAGGCGGGGATCGTTCACCGCGATCTGAAGCCTGAAAACTTGATGGCCGTTCGCCGTCGCGACGGAGAGCACGCGAAGGTTCTCGATTTTGGCCTGGCGAAGCTGCGCGAGCGAACCACCGCCGGCGCGGGCATCAGCTCGGGCGGGCAAGTGATCGGGACGCCGTACTACATGGCGCCCGAACAAGTCCGCGGTGAAGATCTCGACGCGCGCGCGGACATCTACAGCCTCGGCGCGACGCTGTATCGCGTGCTGACCGGCGAGCCGCCCTTCGATGCGCCGTCGCCCGTGAGCGTGCTGGCGAAGCACATCACCGACGATCCTGTGCCGCCGCGCGATCGCGCGCCCGCGCAGGCGTTGCCGCCCGACGCAGATCGCATCGTGCTGCGCGCGATGGCGAAGAACGTCGAGGATCGCTACCGAACAGCCCTCGAGGTGCAGCAGGATCTCGAACGCGCGCTCGCCGCGTCGCCGCCCGTCGACGCGCGCGCGATGCCGACGGTGGCGTTGCGCCGCTCCGGCGCGACAGCGCGCGCGGCGGGCGAGGCGCCCACGTTGCTGCTCGCCAGCGGCGTCGCGCGCGCGAACCTGCCGGCGGCCGTGCGATCGCCGGCGCCGGCGCCGGCGGCCACCGCCGTCACCGATCCCGCCATCACGGCCGAGCACGCGGGCGCCGATGCGGCGTCGACTTCGACGGAGGATGCGGATCTCGATCGCCTGCGCCGCTCCGACGTCGACGACTACGAATGGTCACTGCGCCGGCAGCGGCTGCTGCGCCGGCTCGGGCTTCCGCTGATCGTCCTCATCGTCGCGGGCGCGGCCGCGTTCGCAATCATCAAGCGGCCGTGGGAACGCCCCGACGGCCTCGAACACGAGCCGAACAACACGCCCGCATACGCAAATCTTCTGATGGGCTCGCCCGTGCGCGGCGGCATCGGCGCGCCCATCAACGATCGCGAAAGCGACATCGACTACTTCCGCGTGCCCGCCGGCAAGGGGCCGCGCGCGTTGCACGCGCGCCTGGAAGGGATCCCGGGCGTCGACCTGGTGCTGGAGCTGTTCGACGCGCAGGGCAGGCGGATCGCGAAGAGCGACGCGGGCGGGCGGGGTCTCGGCGAATGGCTGCAGCCGACGTCGATCGGACCGACGGAGGCCTACCTGGCCGTGCGCGAGTTCTGGATCGACGGTACGAAGCCGACCGCGAACGCGCTGGATCCGTACACGCTGACCGCGCGCTGGGGACCGCCCCAGCCCGACTGGGAGCTGGAGCCCAACGATTTTCCGGCGGCGGCGACGCCGATCTCGAGCGGCGGTCGCATTCGCGGCTACCTGGGCAGCGGCGAAGATCGCGACTGGTTCTCGCTGACGCCGTCGAAGACGGGCCTGGTTATGGGCACGGTGAACGCGCCGGCGGGCGTCGACATCATCGTGTTCCGCGACGAGGACGCCAAGAAGCTCGTCAACAAGCGCGGCGCGGGCGACGACGAGCAGTTCGCGCTGGACGGGGAGGCGGGTAAGCCGTTGTTCATCGGCATCGCGCGCAAGCTGGACGCGAAGAAGGACATCAAGGAGCAGGCGCTGCAGGGCCTCGAAGATCCGTACGAGCTGATCGTCAACGTGACGGACAAGTAGGAACGGCGGGCGCGCGCCAGGCGTGCATGCGCGCGATGTCCATCGGCGTCCAGCCGAAGAGATCGCGCGGGTTCGGATCGGCGCCGCGGCAGACGAGCAGCTCGGCGAAGTGCGAGACGGCGGCGCTCTCGTCGATGTCGTAGGCGGCGTGCAGGGGCGTGCGGCCCATGGCGTCGCGCGCGGAAACGTCGGCGCCCTTGTCGAGGAGAAGCTTGTAGAGCTCGAGCGGCACGCCGATGGCGCCCGTGCGCGCGACGTGGAGAGGTGTCCTTCCGAGGGCGTCGCGCGCGTTCACGTCTGCGCCGGCGGCGAGCCGAGAGCGCGCCACGAGCATGTTGGTCGTCCCTGCGGCGGTGTGCAGCGACGCCTCGGCGGCTCCGGCGCACGCGGACTTCGGCTTCGCGAACGCCGGCGGCGTACGCGCGCCGTGCGCGCGCAGCAGGTCGGCCGCCTCGGTGTGGCAGGTCTCGACCGCCCATGAGAGGGCCGTGCGTCCGGCCTTGTCGACGGCGTCGAGATCGATCCCCGGCACCGTGATCAGCGTAGCGAGCTCGTACGATCGCCCCATGAAGGCGGCCCAGTGAAGCGCCGTTCGGCCGCCGTCGTCGCGGGCATCGACCTTGACGCCGGCCGCGATCAACACCTTCACGAGCTGCCGGTCGTCGCGAAAAACCGCGACGTGAAGAGGCGACGCGCCCGGTGGACCGACGCCGGCCGCGCCGGCGCCGGCGACGATCAGCAAGCGGGCGACGGCCGCGTCGCCGGCGGCGTGAAACAGCGGCGTTCGTCCGAGGTTGTCCTGCGCGTCGAGCCGACCCCCGCGCCGGACGAGCAGATCGACGACGCGGCCCCATTCCGGCCGCAGCGGGTAGCTGTGACGCCCGCGCGCGAGCGCGTGAAGCGGTGTGAGGCCCGCTGCATCCCTCGCGGAGACCGCCGCGCCATGGTCGAGAAGGAGCGCGGCGATCTCGGCGTTCCCGTTGTTGGCCGCCGCGTGGAGGGGCGTTTGCCCGTGCTTATCGACGGCGTCGACGGATGCGCCGGCGGCGATCAGCAGGCGGCCGAACGCCGTGAAGCCCGTCGATGCGGCGGCGTGCAGCGGCGTTCCCGCGTGGTCGCTGACCGCGCGGACGTCGGCGCCGCGCGCGAGCAGCAGTCGCGCCACGGCAAGGAACCTCCGGTCCCGCGCCCGGCCGCTCCAGTCGCCATCCCAATGCAGCGCCAGCGCGTGCAGCGCGTTCGCGCCTCGACCATCACGCTCGCTGGGATCGGCGCCGTGCGCGAGCAACTCGCGGACGACGCGCGGATCGGCGTCTTTCAAAAGATCCCAGGTCGTCTCGCCGTTTCCGTCGTGGCCCGACGGGCGCGCGCCGGCCTTCAGTAGAACGAGGATGTCCTCCGTCTGGTTGTTGTAAAACGCCCAGAAAAGAGGCGTCATGCCGTGCACGTCGGCCCGGTTCGGATCGGCGCCGTGGGCGAGCAGCGCGCGAATCATCCGCGTGTTGCCTTTGTACGGACAGCTGGGACGGTCGGGGGCCGAGCAGGAGCAACGCGGCGTATCCGCGCACGTGGTCACGCGCGTCGCCAGGTTG
>DATMZL010001315.1:0-6765 GCA_035607075.1 Polyangia bacterium | reverse complement strand
GTTCCCTTCGCGTCGGTCGGCCCGGCCGGCATGCACGCTGCGCCGAACATCAACGACAAGACAAGCCAGGGGCCAAGGGACCGCATGCCGCTAATGTGCCGCCGACGGTCGGCCGTGGCTCGACTATCGCGCGGCGTGAGCGCGGTCTACCCGCGGCTCCAGTGGCTGGTGCCGGGCGGGGCGTTATGGATGACGCTGATGAGCTCGCGCCGGTGCTCCGCGTTGCCGACGAAGTCGATGTCGGATGCGTTGACGATCAGCAGCGGGCTCTCGCTGTAGGTGAAGAAGAAATCCGCGTACGACTGCGCGACCTCCTGCACGTACTCGGCGCGGATCGGCTTCTCCTCGGGCCGCGCGCGCCTGCGGATCCTCTCGGTCAACACCTCGGTGCGCGCCTGCAGGTACACGATCAGATCCGGTTTGACGGTGCGGACCTTCAGCATCTGGTAGATGCGGTCGTACAGTGTCAGCTCGTCCTGCGTCAGGTTGATGGCCGCGAACAGGCGATCCTTCTCGAAGATGTAGTCCGTCACGACGCCGCCGCGCGAGAACAGGTCGCCCTGCGCCAGCTCGCCCTGCTGCGCGTACCGTTGCAGCAGGAAGAACAGCTGGACCGACATCGCGTGCCGGCGCTGATCCCGGTAGAACGCGCCCAGGAACGGGTTCTCCTGGGGCCGCTCGTCGAGGATCACGCGCGACGACAGCTCCTGTCCGAGGATCTCCGCGAGGCTGCTCTTGCCGACGCCGATCGGACCTTCGACGGCGATGTATCTCGGCTTGGCGCTGCGCACCACGACATCCGTATACCCCGCCCGCTGCGCTTCTGGCTAGCCGCCCCCGCGCGAAGCGCGGGATCGCGGCTACGTGAAAAAACAATAGTCGCACCCCGCGCCTGCGGCGCGGAGCGACTACGGCGTTCCGAGCACCATCTCCGTGCGCGCCATCGACGGGCGTCCCGGCGCCGAAACAGAAAAATGTAGCCGCGCCTTGGCGGCCGCCTCCACGCAATGCGCAAACCGCTCGTCGTGCGGCGGCGGCGCCTTGGCGATCACGCGCGTCGGTTTTCCGTTCACGTCGACGTCCATCTCGATCGCGATGCGCAACGTCGTGTGCGGCGGCAGCCGCAGGTCGGCCAAACAGTCGTCGAGGATCGTCAGCTGTTCGCGCCAGCCGGCGTCGACCAGCGGCGCCGCGATCCCGCCCGTCGCCAGCACCGTTCCGTACGCGATGATCCGCGGTGCGCCGCCGCCGCCCGCGGACACGCCGCCGCTCTTGCCGCCGGCGGACCTTCTGGCGAGATGCGCCTCGGCGGCGCGTAGCCAGCGGCTTCGCGGTACCTGCGCGACGAACTCGCGGAACGCGGCCTCGGCGTCGCCGTCGCGCCCTTCCGCTTCGGCCGCGAGGCCGAGGTAGTAATGGACGTCCCCGTCGGGGACGAAGAACAGATCGCCGCCGGACGTCGCCGCGATCTTCAACATCGCCGCGGTGGGATCGTTGGCGAGCGCGCGCAGCATCGCCTCGCGCGCCGCGGCCGGCTGGTCGTCGCGATCCAGCGCCACCGCCAGGCCGTAGTACGCGAGCGCCAGCTCGTGCACACGTTCGCGGCGATCGCCGATGCCGAGATCGGTCGACGCGGCGATCGCGTCGCGGTAGCGGGCCTCGGCGTCGGGCAACCGACCGGCGGCCATCAGCACCTCCGCGAAGTTGGCGTAGACCGCCGCGTCGCCCGCGCCGTCCGCGACGACCGCGGCGTACGCGGTGGCGGCGTCGCGATAGCGTCCGAGGCGCGTGCGCAGGATGCCCAGGCGAAGCCAGGCCGCCGCGCGCTCGGTGCCTGTGTAGCGCGGCAGCGCGCGCTCGAGCAGCGCGCACGCCGTATCGAGCCGGCCGGCGGTTTCTTCCGTGTCGGCGCGCTCGAGGACTTTTGCGATGTCGGCGGCGTCGCGATCGGCCGCCGCGGCGCGCGGGCCTGATGCGGCTCCGACCTTCCCCCAGAACGAACCGGGGGCGGCCCCGGCCCCGGCCGGCGCACAGACTGCGATTGCCAGCGCCGCAAGGCCCAGGAGGCGGCGAAAACGGCGGCCGGGCATGTGAACGAGTATATGAGCCACTTTTTCCGGTTTCACGGTAATCTGGGGTCGTGCGGCGCGTGGACCAGTCGGGAGCGTCCAGTTCGGGCATCATCGCCCTGACCGACGACAGCGGCGCGATCTCCGCATCGGTGCTCGCGTCGCCCGAGATCACGGCGCTGCGCGCGACCGCACGGCGCGACGAGGAAGAGGAATCGCTGATCGCGCGCTGCCTGGAAGGCGACGTCGAGGCGTTCCGCCCGCTGGTACAGCGTTACCAGCGGCTGGCGTTCTCGGTCGCGCTGCGCATGCTCGGCAGCCGCGCCGACGCCGAGGACATCGCGCAGCAAGCGTTCGTCGACGCGTTCAACGCGCTGGATCGTTTCCATGGCGAGGGGCGACAGCACGCGTTTTCGACCTGGCTGCTGCGCATCGCCGTCAATCGATCGAAGGACGTGCTGAAGTCGAAGCGCCGCACCGAGGAGCCGCTGGAACGCGACGTCGACGGCAGCGAGGCGGCGTTCGCGTACGATCCGCCGACGCCGGAGGCGAACGCATTCAGCGACGAGAATCGCGCCCAGCTGGAAGCGGCGCTGCTGTCGTTGCCGACGAAGTACCGCGAGGTGCTGGTGCTGAAGGACGCGGAGGAGCTTTCGTACGAAGAGATCCGCGCCATCCTCCAGCTGCCGATCACGACGCTGAAGATCCGGGTCGTGCGCGCGCGGGCGATGCTGCGCGAGATCATCGAGAGCCAGGGGTTGACGGCGTCGGGGATAAGGCAGATGCCATGACGTCGGACGGGTCGGGCGCGGGCGACGTCGCGGAGCAGCCGATTCACGAGCTGTCCGCGCTGCGCGATGTGCAGCCGCCGCCGGCGCTGGTGGCGCGCGTGATGACGAAGCTGGCCGAGCCGCGCCCGCCGTCGATGTGGCAGTGGCTGCGGCGTCCGTTCCCGATCGAGATCCGGTTGTCGCCGCTGGCGATCATCGCCCTGGGCCTGGGCCTGGCGGCGCTGTTCGTGCTGATCGGCGCGAACATGAAGTGAGCGGCCCGACCCGACGGTCGCTGCTCGCGCTGGCGCCGGCGGTCGCGATCGCGTTCGCGGCGCGGCGGGCGCGCGGCGCGCGGCGCTTCCTTTATGTGCAGCCGCTGGGCGACGAGCTGGCCGGCGAGGATTCGGCGCTGGTGAAGACGGCGCTGGAGGCGATGATCGGATTGTCGGTGAAGGTGCTGCCGCGCGCGCCGCTGCCCGCGGGCGCGTGGTACGCGCCGCGGCGGCGTTACCGGGCCGACAAGCTGCTCGACTTCCTCGACACGCGCTTGCCAGGCGACGGAACGCGGATCTTGGGGCTGACGGGCATCGACATCTCGACGACGAAGGGCAACGCGTTCGACTGGGGCGTGCTGGGCCTGGGACGGATCGACGGCGCGTCCAGCGTCATCTCGCGGTTTCGTTGCGCGATGAAGTCGCGCGGCGCCGCGCACGCACGCGAGCGCCTCGCCAAGGTCGCCGTGCACGAGACGGGACACACGCTGGGCCTGGAACATTGCCCGAACCGCGGCTGCTTGATGGAGGACGCAGAGGGCCGCGTGGCCACCTGCGATCGCGAATACGACTTCTGCGCGCGCTGCCGCAAGCTGCTCGCGGACGCGGGTCGCGCGCTGCCGGCCACGCCGAAGGTTCCTTGGGGACGCCCGTCATGACTCGTGAGCCGCCACCACGGCAATGGATCACTTCGTCCGGGGACATTATGCGATTGGTGCGGCGTACATCAGGCCTAGGCATCGGTCGTGTTTTCGCGGCCGTCGCGGCGTTTGCGTGGATCGGCTGCGGTGATTCGGGGGGCGGCGGCGGGACCGGCCGTGGTGGCAGCAGCGGTGGCAAAGGTGGAACGACGGGCCAAGCCGGCACGACGGGCACGGCCGGCACGACGGGCAACGCCGGAACAACCGGCACGGCAGGGACGACCGGCAACGCTGGAACGACCGGCGCGGCGGGTACGACCGGCAACGCTGGAACAACCGGCGCGGCAGGTACGACCGGCGCTGCGGGCACGACCGGCAGCGCGGGGCGCGGCGGCACGACCGGCAGCGCAGGAACGACGGGCGCCGCGGGACGCGGCGGCACGACGGGCGCCGCGGGCACGACGGGCACGGCCGGCAGCGGCGGCGGCGTCGCCCCGTGTCCGGCGTCGACGGTGACGTTCACGACGCGCACGCTGTCGACGCAGCACACCGCCGAGGGCGCGGACGTCGGCGACATCAACGGCGACGGCGTCCTGGATCTCGTCGCCGGCCCGACCTGGTACGCCGGCCCGAGCTTCAACAGCGGCGGCACGCTGATGACGACCGTGCCGACGTTCACGATGGATCAGTACTCGACGTTCTTCCTGACGTTCGTCGACGACGTCAACGGCGACGGCCGCCCGGACGTGATCGCCGTCGGCGACGCGGGCGGTGGCAACGGCAGCGGCAACCCGAACGCGTTCTGGTACGCGAACCCGGGCCCCACCAGCCTGACGTCACCGTGGACCAAGACCGCGATCTTCAACGGCCTGGTCGCGAACGAATCACCGGCGCTGCTGAACCTCGTCGGCGACAGCAAGCGCGAGCTGGTGTTCATGACGAACAACCAGCTCGGCTACGCCTCCCGGGGCGCGACCGCGACGGCGCCCTGGACGTTCACCGCGATCAGCGGCACCACGTCGTTCAACACGCCCTACGTCCACGGCCTGGGCGTCGGCGACGTCGACGGCGACGGCATGCCCGATCTGGTCGAGCGCAGCGGCTGGTGGCGGCAGGTCAGCGGCGCCACCTGGGAACGCCACGCGTTCGACTTCTGGATGGGCAGCACGTCGGGCCGCGCCAGCAACTGGGGCGGCTCGGAGATCTACGTCTATGACGTCGACGGCGACGGCGACAACGACGTCGTCACCGTGCTGGCCGCGCACCAGTACGGCCTGGCGTGGTTCGAGCACCAGGGCACGGGCACCGCGGCGACGTTCGTCGCGCACGAGATCCTTCCGACGACGGCGTCGGCCAGCAACCTCAGCCAGAATCACTCGATGGTCGTGGCGGACGTGAACGGCGACGGTCTTCCCGATCTCGTCACGGGGAAGCGCTGGTACGCGCATCCGTCGTCGATGCCCGATCCCGGCACGACCGATCCGGCGATGCTGGTCTGGTTCGAGCTACGACGCGAGGGCGGCGCGCACTACTGCCAGCACGTCATCCACACCGGCAGCGGCGCGGGCTGCAACTTCATCGCCCGCGACGTCAACGGCGACGGCAAAGTCGACGTCTTCACGACCAACAAGCACGGCACGTTTCTGCACCTGCAGAACTAGCTGCTCCCGCGCGAAGCGCGGGTGTGCAGCTATTCCGCGACGACGTGCTGGCCGGCGGGTTTCCTCGCCAGCTCCAGCGACGACGGCCCGAACCAGGGCAGCGCCGTGCTGGCCAGCTTCAGCAGCAACCCCGCCACCAACATCGCCGATGCGCCGGCCGCGAACGCGGCGGCCATGCGACGCCGCTCGCGCCGCTCCGCCAATCTTTCCACCAAGCTCTCTCGGATGCGTTCACGCCGTTCCCGACTCAACTCGGTTCTGTGCGCGCTGCGCGCGAGCGCGATCAACCTCTCGACGCTCGCCCAACCTTCCCCACGTCCCAGACTGTCCCCGGTCTCCACGATCTGTTCCTCCTCTTCGATCTATTGCGGCCTGTGTTGCTCACGACTGACGCGCAGATGATGCGCCACGGCGCGTTTCCGGCGGGTTTCGATCGGGCGAAAACTTCGTGGCTTCCGTAGCGGTCCTGACCGACAATGCCGGCCTCAAAACTTCGGGGAGGTCCCATGCGCACGCCGTTGGTCTTCAGAGTGGCCTGCTTCGTTCTGCTGCCGATCGCTTCGTTCGTGCTCGCCGGTTGCGGCGGTTCGGCCGCAAAAGGAGTCACCTGCAACTCCGACCTCGGCCAGACGGACGCCGGGCGCAAGGTCCGGCTGTTCATCGACACCTCCGACAAGCTGGTCAAGGCCGCCAACGAGATCGACGCGGACATGTACGACGTCTGCACCGGCATCGCCGCAGATCTCGGAATCCCGAGCGCCGAGCTGGCGCCGCCCGTCGGTCAGGAAGACGTGGCGGGCGCGCGGGCCAAGGCCGCGTGCACGCGCGTAAAGACCGAGATAGACACCATCGTCGCGAACGACATCCCGACGACGGCGCGCCTGTCGATCACGTACACGCCCGCGATCTGCACGATCGACGCCGCGCTGAAGACGACCTGCATCGAAAAGTGCGAACCGAAGACCGTGACGGTCACCGACCTGATGTGCACGCCCGGCCACTTCTACGGCCAGTGCTCGGCGTCCTGCACCGGCACCTGCGGCGGGTCCTGCTCGGGGATGTGCCAGGGACAGTGCACGGCGACGTGCAACGGGGGTTGCTCCGGCCACTGCAACGGCATGTGCACGGGCACCTGCTCCGCCATGAACGCCGACGGCACGTGCTACGGCACGTGCACGGGAACCTGCAATGGATCCTGCGACGCGACCTGCACGGGATCCTGCACGGGATCGTGCAACGGCTCGTGCTCGGCGACCTGTACCGGAGGCTGCGAGGGCGCGTGCACCACGTGGGTGCAGCCGCCGCAGTGCACAGAGGTGGAGAGGCAGGTGACGGTCGACGAGTGCGAG
>DATMZL010001590.1:0-6299 GCA_035607075.1 Polyangia bacterium | reverse complement strand
CCGCCACCAACGCCGCGCCAGCCCCCACCGCGACCATCCGCCACCTCCGCCGCCGACGCTCGGTCGCCTCCAACCGCTCCATCACCCGCACCCGGATCTGCTCTCGTCGCTCCGGGCTCAGCTCTGTGCGGAGGTGTTCGCGGCGCACGAGCTCGAGCAAGTGCTCCAGCCGCTCCCACTCCTCGCGGGGGACGCCGGCGTCGCGCCAGCCTTCGGTCGGTTCGTGATGATGGCCCGTCTCCATGATTCCCCCCGCTACTGCGATTGCGACACTGTCAGTCGGTACGGCTGCGTGAAGCTGGCTGGCACTTCGGTCCCTGCGCCGGCTGCGGCCGGCGCCTCGTCCCACAGCGACACGCGCACCACAAACTCCGCTGCGTCCGTCAGCGCGGGCGGGTCGAGCGCCAGCGGGGCGCCGCGCAGGCCCGACGCGACGCGGGCGACCTCGCTGCCGTCCGCCCGCAACAAGAACAAGCGCGCGGCCAGGTCCGTTGGGACATCGTCGAGGTGGATCGACAGCGCGCCGGGCTGCGCGGTGAAGCGGAAGTAGTCGTCGTAGGTGGCGGGGTCATTCTTCCCACTGCGCTGGCCCGCGAACAAGAACGCGGACATCTGGCCGTCGGCGGGCATGGGCGTGGCGGCGTCCATGGCGTCGTTGGGTTCGAAGGTGTCGGCGACCTGGGTGTAGTTGGGGGTCAGGTCGTATTTGGTGTCGGAGCCGGCGTCGTCGCGCACGGCGATCTTCGTCGTCTGGTTGGGAGCGGTGGTCCACCAGACGGATAAGGCGGCGCCGGGGGCGTCGGCGACGAAGGATCCTAGTTGCGCGCCGCTGGCGTCGTAGATCGTGGCGCGCGGCGTCCCCATCCCCGCAGGGACTGTGGCTACGATGTAGCCGCCGGTATGGTCGTCGGGTGACTGAAAGGGGGTGGCGTCGGCGCCGCCGGACGAGTTGGTGCCGCAGGCGGAGAGGGAGAGGAGAACTGCTGCGACGGAGATTGCGTAGGTGCGGCCCCTCACCCTAACCCTCTCCCCGCTTCGCGGGGCGAGGGGACCGGACGTGCGGCGGCTCTCGTCTGAGGTCTGCCTCTCTTCTAAGGTCTGCCTCTCTTCTGAGCTCAGTCCCCTCTCCTCGAAGCTCCGTCCCACCTCCGAACTCCATCCCTCGCTTGTTCTTTGGGCGAAGTTGCGGAACCAGGCGGCGACGGCGTCTAGCATCGACGGAGTCAGCAGACGGCCGTTCACGGCGCACCTCCCGTCGACGCTGCACGCTTTGTTGCGATCTGGTCGCGCAGCGACGCGTACCGCCCGTCGGTGAAGTCCTTTACGTAGCCGAGGCTCCAGATGAAGCTTTCGGTGGGGTACATCTTCGTGGTGTCGTTCTTCGCCGCGTCGTTGACCTGGGCGTAGATGGCGTCGGCTTGGGATTTCACCGCGTCGGCCGGGACGCGGTTCATCACGTCCTCGAGCTTCGCGAAGAACTGTTCCTGTAACGGGCCGCCGGCGATCATCCGGGTGATCACGCAGCGCTGGTAGTTCAGGAAGACGTCGGCGTCCGGCAAATCGTTGAGCGACCCAAACGTGTTGTCGGGGTCCCAGGGGAGGATCGCGAACCTGCCCGTCGACGGATTGAAGTACTGGTAGTGGTCGTCGACCTCTAGGGGGCCGGTGAAGCCGTCCGTGTTCGACAGGATCGCGCTGACCGCGAAGTAGGTCAGCAGCATGTCGACGTCCATCACGGTCCCGAGGCGCGCGGAATCTTGTTCCGCCACGACCTGCAGCGCCGCGCCGACAACCCCATCCGCCGCCGGGTCGACGGCCATGCGGCCGACGGGATCCCACGGAAGCGGCACGTACGCCGCCGGATCGGCGCCCTTGTATTCGTACGGGTCCGTATTCGTCAGCCCGCGCAGCCGGTACATCGGACCGGTCACGTCGCTGAACCGCGACGCGAGCGCCTCCTTGCCCCACACCTCCTCGATCTCGAAGACGCCGCGCGGCTGGCCGTTGACCCACAGCTGGGCCGCGGTCTCGCGCGGCGCCGGCATCACCTGGCGATAGACCCAGTAGCTCAGGCGGTCGCGGACGATGAACGGGTCGTCCCACGATCCGGACAGCTTGATCTCGTCGACGCCGCCCATCTTCTTGCCCATGGCGAAGGCGTCGAACTCGACGCGCATCGACATCTTCTGGTTGCCGGGGACGCGCGACGATTCGCCCGAAGGCCGCACGCCGACGTTCGCCATCGCGACGCCGTCGATCGAGAAGGTCGCGGTGCGCATCTCGTCGCCGCGCGAGTCCTCGAGGATCGACGTGAAGTCGGCGTCCGACATCCACAGGCGGACCTCGTGCATGCGCGTGTCGTCGAAGAAGGCGACGTTGGCTTGCTGGTCGGGCGGGCTCTCGGGGGGCGGCGTGTTCGGTTCGACCTGTTGGGGGCCGCCGGGGGTGGACGAACTTTGGCAGCCTAGAAGCGACGCACCTGCGCCGAGCAAGATCGCCGCTGACACTCTTCTCGCCGCTGCTCTCATCACCCTGCCCCCCGCGCGCGCCGCCTCGGGCGCAGGGTCAGCACACGGCAAGATGTGGGCCGGCCGTTGCGGGCGGGCGCGTACGGCGTTTTCTGAGCGGCGGGTTACCGAACGGGATCAGCGCGGGCGGGCGCCTGTGGCTGGCCCGGATCACGTGCGCGAGCGCAGATGGTTAGTTTGCGACCGGGAGGCGGGCGCGATGTCTTCACCGATTCTGGTCACGGGCGGCACGGGGCGATTGGGGGTTCACCTGGTGGAGCGGTTGCTGGCCGCGGGCCGACCGGTGCGCGTGCTCAGCCGCGGCAACCACGACGTCGGTCACCGCGGCGACGCGCGCGTGGAGTCGGTGACGGCCGACCTCGCGACCGGCGACGGCGTCGAGGCGGGCGTGGCGGGCATCGAGACGGTCGTGCATTGCGCGGGCACCTCCAAGGGCGATGACGTCCAGACGCGGCACATCGTGGACGCGGCGGCGCGCGCCGGCGTCCGCCATCTGGTCTACATCTCGGTCGTCGGCGCCGACCGCATCCCGATGGCAAGCGGCCTCGATCGGATGATGTTCGGCTACTTCGGATCGAAGGCGGCCTCCGAACGCATCATCGCGGAGTCGACGGTCCCGTGGACGACGCTGCGGGCGACGCAGTTCCACGATCTGATGCTGGATATGGCGCAGAAGATCGCACGGCTGCCGGTGATTCCCGTTCCGACCGGTACGCCGTGCCAGCCGATCGAAGCGGACGAGGTGGCGATCCGACTGCGCGATCTCGCGCTCGGCCCGCCGCTCGGTCTGGTGGCCGACGTCGCGGGGCCGAAGGTCTACAACATGGCGGATCTGATGCGCGCGTACCTGCGCGCCGCCGACCTGCACCGCATGCTGCTTCCGATCTGGCTGCCGGGGAAGGCGGCGCACGCGGTGCGGAACGGCGCGACGCTGTCGCCGCGCGCGGTGGGGCGCCTGACGTGGGAGGCGTTTCTGGCGGAGCGGGTGCAGCCGCGGCGCGGGCGACCGGCGCGGCGCGCGGCGGGCCACGGGACGGCGGCTACGGTTCGATGAAGTCGATGTCGTCGAGGTGAGCTTCGACGGTGCAGCCGACCTGTGAAGCGCCTCCGTCGACGACCGGCGCGGGGGAATCGAGCTGCCACTGCAGGCCGATGATCTGGCTCTCGATCGGCATGGCGTGCGGGACGCTGGTGGTGAACGCGCTGATCGCAACGCTCAGTGGTGTCGACGTCGTGGCCAGCGTGATGTTCGGCGACGACGGGAAGTTGTAACAGCTCGACACGTCGGAAGCGCATCCGCCCGGTGGTGATTGCGTCGACGGGCGCTGCTCGAACGTCTGCAGCATCACCCTGAAGCTGCAGCCTTTCTGATCGCCGCTGGCGAGCCAGGCGGTGAATCGAAGCGCGTTCGCTGCGGGCACGCGCACGCAGCGGTCGAAGCTGAGGCCGCCGCCCGCGTAGCCGCCCGGCCCCGCCGTCAGCGTCAGGCGCAAGCTTCCGGTGGCCGACTCGACGGCGACTGCGTTGGACGAATTGCCGCCCGCCGGACCTGAATAGCTGAAGGGCGAACCGCGCAGGCCGCTGGCGTCACAGAACTCGCCCGACGCCGGGCTCCACTCCTGCGACGAAAAGTTCGTGACGTGGCCGTTCATCAGCGTCAGCGCGTTGCTACCGCAGGTCAGATCTTGAACGAACGAACAGGTGAAGGGCGCGCCGACGCCGCCAGTCCCCACGACCCCACCGGCGCCCGCCGAGCCACCGAGACCATCCCCGCTGGTGCCGCTCGCACCAAACGATCCGCTCGCGCCGCTCGCGCCGCCCGCACCCGCCGTGGCCGCACCGCCGTGACCGGCGGCGCCCGGGCCATTCGTCGTCCCGGTCCCGCCGCCGTGACCGGATGTTTTCAGGGATCCGCCGCAACCGCTGATCGCGGTGAGCGCGAGCGCGACGGCCAACCGCCTGGCGCTTGCGAGAATCACGCTCCCACGCATGGGACCCGATTTTCACACGAAGTCGCGCGCGCGTCTTCCGCGCCGCCGTTTCGCCCGACGCGAACTTCTGTCACGATGACCGCGTGAACAGCGCGCGCGGATCGCGTTGAGGGCCGGCGGCCGGCTGGTGCTGGCGGCGGCGCTCACGGGCGCGCCCGCGTGTATTCCGTACGCGATTCCGCCGGGACAGGCGGAGGTGGGGCTGGCGCGCGACGGGCGGTGGGGACAGGGAACGATCGCGCACCTCAGCGCGGGCATCCACAGCGCCAGCATTCCGCGGCTCGTCGCCAAGCCCATGGACCTCGGCGTCGGTTACGGCGCCGATCTCTTCACCGTCAAGGACGGCGAGCCGTCGAAGGTGCGCGTTCACGGTCCGTACGGCGAGGCGTCGTGGTTCGTGTTCCGGCGACCCTGGTTCCGCGTCTCCGCCGGCTTGCGCGGCGAGATGCTGATCAAGGACGGCGACCTCGGCTGGGACGTGCTCGCCCGCAGCGGCGCGGAGATCTTCAACGCCGGTCAGTTCTATCCGTCGTCGACGGACGTCTGTTCGATTCACGGCGGCGCCGGCGCGCTGGCCATGGGCGTCTACGCCGAGAGTGGATACCAGCAGCTGCCGTGGGGCGCGCACGCCTTCATCACCACCGCCGGCTTCACGTTCCGGTGGCCGCTCCTTTATGGCTTGATCGTGTACGGCTGCGAGTAGACGACGCTATTTCTTCGCGACGCCCGCGTCCGTCTTGCTCGCCCTCGACCTTCGTACCGGGCGCGAGCGCCGTGTCGGGCCCGAACATCGACGGCGAGCGAAACGCCGGCGGCACGCCCCTGTAACTCACTTTGTGCCGGCCCCTCCCTGACTCCTGAAAGTGAGCCGTCAAGGCGTGGGCAGGGACAGGTGCGGAATTTACTGATCGGGCATGCACACGAAAACAGGTCTGGTTGTGGTGGCCATCGCCCTGGGCGTGGGGTGCAGCCATCGTCCCGAGGAACGCCGGCCGCCGGCGCGCGAATACCACGCCGAACCGCGCGGCGACTGGAACAAGCTCGGCGAGCGCTGGGTGGACGGCACGCACGACCGCGACGTCATCTTCGTCGACGCGCGCGACCGCGCGTATCGCCGCATCATGATCGTCGTCGAGCACAGCGCGCTGGAGATGGACCACGTCGTCGTCCACTTCGCCGACGGCAGCGCGTTCTCGCCCGAGACGCGCCACGTGTTCGCGGCCAACACGCGCTCGCACGTCATCGACCTGCCGGGGTCATGGCGCGCCATCCGCAGCGTCGAATTCCGCTACGGCAACCTCCCCGGCGGCGGCCGCGCCCAAGCCGAGCTCTGGGCGCAGTGACGGCTCCGCGTTAGGGTGAGGGGCGCGCGATCGTGGGCGCGACGTCGAACCCGCGCAGATACGCGGCGCCGATGAACGTGGTGACGTCGGCCGCGCGGCCGCCCTCGAACCGGATCACCTGGATCGAATGCAACCGGTACGCGTCGTCTTCCTGGCGGCGCGCGTAGAAGACCAGCGCCGGCAAACCGTTGGCGCGCGTCAGCGTCACGCGTAGCCCGCCCGTCCAGAAGGCGCCGAACCGGGGCGTCTCCAGGAAGGTGCGAACGGCGGCGGCGCCCCGGAACCAGGTGGCGTGCGGGGGCATCGCGAAGACGACGTCCTTGCGCAACAGCGCGACCAGGCCGTCGATGTCGCGCGTCTCCCATGAGCGCAGGTACGCGGTCAGCACCTCCGGCGGTGGATCCTCGTGCGCGGCGTGCACGTCGCCCGCGTCGTGC
>DATMZL010001172.1:0-9746 GCA_035607075.1 Polyangia bacterium | reverse complement strand
GAAGCCTCGGCGGGGGATCTCATGCAGCCACCGGCGGCGCTGAGCCCCGAGGACGATCTCCGGAAAGGCGCGGAGATCATCCTGCAGAGCGGATTCCGTCAATTGCCCGTGGTGGGCGCGGATCAAGCGATCCTCGGATTCATCGAAGAGTCCGAGGTGACCCGCGCTTACCTCAACATCGCGGACCGACGACCCGCGGCGGGTTGACCCGCGAACGTCCAGCGAAAGTCCAGGGCGGTACACGCGCGATCGGCGATCGGACGCACCTCCAGGACCAGATACCGGGTGGCGCCGTCGACGACGGCGGCGAACGAATCATCGACGGTGACGTCGTTGATCGTCGCTCCCAGATGCCCCCGGCGTACGACACTGCGTCGCCTCGATTTCGGCGGTGGCGCGGGCCGGGTTCGGCGCCGTCATGGACACCGTGGCGGGCGCGCAACCCAACGCGCCCGCCACGGCTCCGACCGCCAGAAGCGGATCCCAACGCATCAGCGGACCAGGACGTCGTCGCGGCGATTCTTCGCGTGTGCCGTTTCGTCGTGACCCGGGTACTTCGGCCGCTGCGCTCCGTACGTCGCGGTCGCAATCTTCTCCGGCTGCACGCCGAGGTGAACGAGGTACTCCTTGGCCGCGTGCGCGCGTTGCTCGCCGAGCGCGAGGTTGTACTCCACCGTCCCGACCTCGTCGCAGTTACCCTCGATGCGCACGGAGGCGCGCCGCTGTTGCAGGGACTCGGCAACGCGCTGGAGCACCGGGCGATCCTCGTCGCGCAGCAGCGCGGAGTCGAAATCGAAGTAGACGGCGTCGCCTTCCTTGCTCTTCGGTGCGTCCTCCGCGACCGGGGCCGGCGGCGCCTTGGCGGCGGGCCGGGCGGGCGCGGGCGGCGCGGCCGTTGCGACCTTCGGGGTCTGTTTGACCTCCTGCTGATGCGAGCATGCGACCGACGCCCCGAGTGCCGCGGCGATCGCCAGCACCAATCGATGACGAGACATGACGTGCTCCTTTCTTTGGTTGCGGTGTGCCCGACGCAGAGCAACCCTGATGCCGTGGGCGCGCCCGGGCGGTCGCGGAATTACGCGCGCCGCTCCCGGCGAAGGCGTTAGGAAATCAGACAGCCCGCGCGCGCGACGTCCGTTTTCTTAACAACACGGTCGGGCGCGGGAGTGTGCTCTTGAGCGAGACCGCCGGCGCCGGGCCGCCAAGGAATCATCCGACGGAATCTCGGGCCGGCGACATTCTGACCACTCGCTGGCACGAACCCATGATTCCACAACTCCGATCCTGGTCGGCATTCGCCTTGCTGTCCCAGGGTTCATGCGTGTGCTGGAGGCTCGCTTCCGCCCCGACCTGGGCTCCCCGTTTCTGATCGTGGGCCATCTTGTCTGGCCGGGGCCGCCCGATCGAGAGCCTGCGTTCGTACAGCCGGCGCCGTCGGCACCGGACAGCGCAACCCAAAGAACGTTCCTGTCGAAGCTCGATTATCTGGTTTCGTCGACGGCCCCAGACTGCTTCGAGCGCCTGCAGCACCTCCCGAGCCGCTTCTGGTCCTTCGTCGAGGTGGCGCCCTCGATCCTGCGGAAGGGCGCCTGAAATGCCGGTGTCCTCGATGCGTGTCAGAACGATATCCCTTCAGCCCGCCGCCACCGGCCTGCTGATCGCGAACCTCCTGGTCATCGGCGCCGCGATCGCCTCGCTGCTGGTAGCCCGGCGGGCCTGGGATCTCCGTGAGCATGCGTTGATCGAGCTGGCCGAGGCGCGCGCCGCCGTCTCCTCCAGCAACCCCGTCCGCGCGAACGTTCGTGCGCCGCTCGGCAAGCTGCGCGCCGCGACGATGGACCGCATATTGCTGTGGGGCATCGTCGGAGCCGTCGGCAGCGCCTTCTTTACCTGGCGCCTCATCGTCCGCTCACGAGCGCTGGTGCGTGCGCCGGGCCTGGCGGCCCGCTCACGCGTAGCGCGGTAGCTGGATGCGGTCCAGAAGGCTCCGGCTGAAGGCAACCTGCGCCAGGCGGCGGGCGTCGAGCAGCTTGATGACCTGATTGCGGAAGAAGATCCCAAACCGCGTCTTCGGCGCGAACCCCTCGGCGGCCGGCGCTCGACGAGCGTGGGAGTCAGGCGCGTCGGGTCGTTTCCTGCCGATCGCTGGCGTCGGTGGTTGCGGCTCCGCGGCCGGTGCAAATCAGCCGGCTTGACCGGAGGCGGCCTAGCCAGCTCTGCCGGGGCCGGCGATTGCGATCGTAGATGGACTCGTTCCACATCCGGACGAGCAGCCAGCTCAGGACACCCATCACGAAGGACCACTCAAGCAGCCGCCACACAGCATCCCTGGCTTTCTCGACGACGCGCATGGCGCACAGCCCATTTCACGAACAGCACAGGGTGCAAAGGACATTCCCAGTAGGAGAGCGCGCGGGCTCCGAACAAACGCGGCAACGTGCGAGGAACCGCCGTCAATGAAACGAACAGGCGGCAGCGCGATCGGCAACTTTTCGTGCGCAGCCTCGAGCATCGGGCCGACGTCGATTCACGAAAGAACGGCATCGCGATTGCTCCTCGACCGTTGACGATGACAACACAGCAGCTTAGGCCCGGGCTCATCGGTTTGGTTGCGGTCACGTTGCCGTGCTTCGGCGCGTCCGGCTGCGGACATGGCGCGCTCGTGCCCGCTCCCTCCGCTCAAGTCATCGCCGACGCGCCGAAGGCGGCCTATTCGGAGAACGACGGGGTGGGGTGCTCCGCGGACGTCGGCGCCTGGCCGGAGCGGGCGAAGGAGCCTCCGCTCGAAGTCGTTCCGGTGAAGGTCAGGATCCGCAACAAGAGCGGGAAGGCCATCCGACTGCTTGCGGACGATTTCGTTCTCGTCGGCAAGAGCGGGCACAAATACCGGCCCGTCCCCGTCTTGCCGCTGGACGGTAGGAACCTTCCCCCGGTAAAGCCGATCTACGGCTCGATGAAATTCTACGTGGCGCCGCGTTTTCACGGCGCGTACCCGACGCTCGAGCCCTGGGCGACTCGCCTGGCGCGCGACGAAGCGGCGTACGATCGCCAATTCCGCCGCTGGGGGAAGGAGCAGCCGACGACGGAGATGATCAGGATGGCCCTCCCCGAGGGCGTTCTCGACGATGGCGGCCTGATCTCGGGATTCGTTTACTTCGAGAGTCCGCTCGACGAGGAAGACCGCGTCACCTTCCAGGCCGATTTCGAGCAGGGCGACGGCTCGGGCACGGTGGCATCGGTCGAAATTCCGTTCCGCGTCCGCTAGCGCCGTCCGCTCACGCGCGCCCGTGCGCGGCAGCGCGACGCGGGTGCCCGTGAAGGCCGCGCATCAGCCCGAACACAATCAGCACCGCGCCGACGATCTCGTTGTTCCAGTACGTGTATGGGCTCGCCACGCGAACGAAGAGGGGCGAGACGATCAACCACGCACCCAGCAGGACGTTCATGAAGCGCGTCCAGCCGAGGCCGGACAGTCCACCGAGCGCCATGATCACCGCCATGAAGCCGACGACCCAGGCGTTCTCCAGCTCGCCGTACGTGTGCGGCCAGATGAACGCCGACACGAACAACCAGGTCCCGACGATCGCGTTGACTGCCCGCGCGCCCATGTTCCCTCGTTGACAATCTACCTCCTCATCCGGACGCTCAGGAACGCGCAAACGAGGAACAAAGAGCGATCGCGGCCGAACAAGAGGGGTCCGATTCGCATCGGTCCGCCGCAGACGCAAACGTCGTGCCCCGAGCCCGACCAGCCGAAGAGCCGAACCGTGGCGGCCAAGGGCTGGCGGCCGGGAAGAATTCTTACGAGCTCGGCCTCGACTGTTTGGAAATCTCCCGGTCGATCGGATGCGGGCGTCGGAGAGCGCCGGGAATACCGGCGACCGTCGGCGCGAGATCATCCGAAAGGTGAGCAGGCAGCGCCAGCCTTCCAACGACCAGCCCCACGGCCGCCGCGATCGCCGAGGAGAGCAGGATCGCCAGCTTCGCGGTCGCCAAGTGGGACGCGTCGGAAAACGCGAGCCCGGAGATGAAGATCGCCATCGTGAATCCGATGCCGCCGACGCAGCCCACAACCAGGACCCCGAGCCAGCCGGCGCCTCTGGGCAGCGCGCAGAGGCGAAGCTTCACCATCGCGAAGCTGGCGAGCACGATGCCGAGCGGTTTGCCCACGACCAAGCCGAGGAGCACGCCCGCGCTCAGAGTGGCGAACCCGGCCTTGCCTGGGTCGAGGCCGTCGAAGCTCACGCCGGCGTTGGCGAGCGCGAAAAGGGGCATGATCCCGTAGGCCACCCACGGGTGCAGGCCGGTCTGGATTCTCGCGACGGGCGGCGACTCGTCCTTGCCCGCCCAGGCGCGCGTCGGCGTCAGAAGACCGATGAGTACACCGGCGATCGTGGGGTGGACGTGGGCCTCGAGCATTCCGAGCCACACGACCGCGCCGGGCAGGAGGTAGAAGATCGCGCGCCGGATTCCGAGCCGTTGGAACAAAAGGATGCCGAGGATGCCGCCGCCCGCGATGAGCAGTCCGACAAACGAAACGCCGGCCGAGTAGAAGATCGCGATGACGAGGATGGCGCCGATGTCGTCGATGATCGCGAGCGCGAGCAACAGGACACGGAGAGCGGGCGGCACCCGCCGGCCGAGCAGCGCGAGCACCCCGATGGCGAAGGCGATGTCGGTCGCCATGGGAACGCCCCAACCATTCCGAAGCTGCTCGCTGCCGGCGTTGAAGACCAGGTAGATCAGCGCCGGCGCGATCATCCCGCCGATCGCCGCGGCGATCGGCAGCGCGCCTCGCTTCAGGTCCGAAAGCTCGCCGTCGTGCAGCTCCTGCCGGATCTCGAGCCCGACGACGAAGAAGAAGACAGTCATGAGGCCCTCGTTGATCCAGAAATGAAGGGGCTGGCTCGAGGTGAACCGACCGGCGCCGAAGGCGATCGGGGCGTGCCAGAGGGCGTCGTATGACGCCTCCCAAGGGGAGTTCGCCCAGACGAGCGCGACCAATGCGGCTGCAAGCAGAACGAGGCCGCTGGAAGCCTCGACGTGAACGAACCGCTCGAGCGGCCGGAGGATCCGTTCGGCGATTCGACGCGCGGCTTTCCAGGTTCCTGGCGGTGGAGGGATCTCGCTTCGGGCCATGGCAAAGCCTTCGCTTCAGCTGGCGGCCCGACCAGCTCGACGACCTGCCGCGCCTCGACGAGAGGCGGCACCCGAGATTTCTGTACCACGGGCCGCCGACCCGGCCCACGCAGATCGGCACGGCTGGAGTCGAAATCGGCGTGCGGCGCGGCTCGAGGTCCTGAAGGGCGGCGGCGACAGACTCCTGTCGGTAAGCGAGGTGGCCGAGAAGCTCGGGCTCTGCACGGCGACGATCTACGGTCTGTGCGCGGACGGCGCGCTACCGCACATCCGGATTTTGAACACCATCCGGATCGCGTCCGCGGACCTGGCGGCGTTCATTGCCGCCCGACGGGCGCCCGGCAGGCGTTCCACGTGAGAGCGCCCCGGCCGGTAAGGCAATCCCGCAAAGAACTTCGGCGATGCAATTTCACGTGACCGCCGCCTGGGGCGGGGCTGCCCCGAATGATATCCATCCTTTGAGCGGCCACCTCGGCGCCGAGAGCGCAATCAGTCGATGCGATCCAAGAGCAGCGAGCAGCCTCGGCCGCCTGTGCCGGCCAAAGCGCTCCGGCGCGTCGTGCTGCGATATGTGTTCGCCGTTTTGGCTGTCGGCGTGGCGTTTGCCGTCCGAAGATTGCTCGAGCCGGTCACCGGAACCGGCGCGCCCTTCGTCCTGTTCTTCGGCGCCGTTGCGGCGACCAGCGTCTGGGGCGGGCCCGGGCCCGGCATCTGCGCAACTCTATTGAGCCTGCCGCTCGGAGCATACGCCTTCGTCTTCCGCGCCGGTTACACCGAGTCGCAGGCGCTGATTCAGGGGTCGCTGTTCGCGGTCGACGGGCTCGTCGTCGTCTATCTATCGTCCTTGATGACCCGCTCGCGGCGAACCGCCGAAGCATCAGAGGCCGGCCAGCGCGATCTCATCGAGCTCGCCCCTGACGCGTTCTTCCTGGCGGATCTCGACGGGCGCTTCACGGACGTCAACCAGACCGCCTGTCGGATGCTCGGTTACACACGTGATGAGCTGATCGGAAGGACGATCGCCGACATCATTCCATCCGAGGATCTCCCGCGTTTGGAAGCGGTCCGGGCCGCGCTGCTGGTCCCCGGCCGCGTAGAGAGGGCCGAGTGGAGGCAACGCCGAAAAGACGGCACGCTGATCGCCGTCGAGGTCAGCTCGAACATTCTTCCCGGGGGCCGCTGGCAAGCCTTCGTTCGCGATATCAGCGAGCGCAAGCGCATCGAAGACGAACGGCAGGTGTTCATTTCATTGCTCGACAACTCGTCGGACTTCATCGGCATCACGGACCCGAGCGGGAGACCGATCTACGTCAATCCAGCGGGCCGCCGCATGGTCGGGTTGCCGGCCGACTATCCGATCGAGAACACGCAGATCCCCGACTACTACGCGCCGGACGAACGCTCGTTCGCGACCGGCGTCATCGTCAAGGAGATGATCGAGCGCGGCCGCTGGTCGGGGGAGACGTGCTTCCGGCACTGGCAGACCGAGGAGGCGATCCCGGTCTCCGACGAGCACTTCATGATCCGCGATCCGCACAGCGGCCGCATCCTGGGGATGGGTACCGTCACGCGCGACATCTCGGAGGCGCGCCAGGCGGCGCGCGAGCGTGACGATCTGCTGGCCCGCGAACAGGCGGCGCGCAAGGAAGCCGAACGGGTAAACACGGAGCAGCGATTCCTGGCCGAGGCCGGGGCCGTGCTGGCGTCGTCGCTGGAATACGAACAGACGCTGAAGAATCTGGGCGAGCTGATGGTCCGCGGTTACGCCGACTGGTGCATCGTGGACCTCGTCGAGGGTGACGACCGTCTGATTCGGCTGAAAGCCGTCGGCGCGCGTCCGGACCAGGCGCCGCTGGCCGCGCGGTTCGAGCAGCTGCAACTGGATTGGCGGCGGCCTAGCCTTGCCGGGCCTGTCTTGGAGACGCGACGACCGTACGTCGTCGAACGAGTGACGCGCGAACGGCTCGAATCGTTCGCACAGAGCGACGAGCACCTGTCGATCCTCCGCGCGGTGGATCCCCGATCGATCATGGGGCTACCACTCATGACTCGCGGGCAACTGCTGGGCGTTCTCGTCCTTATCTCGACGACGCCATCGCGGACGTACGCGGCTGAGAACCTCCGCACGGCGGAGGCGCTCGCGGAGCGCGCCGCCCTGGCGATCGAGAACGGACGCCTCTACCGGGCCGCGGTGCGCGCGACCCAGGCCCGTGACGAGTTATTGGGGATCGTCGCTCATGATCTGCGGAATCCCGTCGCGAGCATCATGATGCAGGCGACCAGGCTCAAGCGGCGCGAGGACGGGCCGGAACGCCGCAATCAGAAGCCGACCGAGGGCATCCTGCGCGCCGCGAATCGGATGAATCGGTTGATCGGCGATCTCCTGGACGCGACGTTGATCGAGGCGGGCCAGCTGCATATCGAGCGCGCGCGCGTGTCGCCGGGGCAACTCCTCGCGGATTCGCTCGAGGCCCAGCGACCGCTGGCATCGGACGCCTCGCTGGAGATGCGGCTAGAAATCGCGGACGATCTACCGGACGTCTGGGGTGATGGGCACCGCCTCAGTCAGATTCTAGAGAACCTGATCGGCAATGCGATCAAGTTCACACCCGCCCAGGGTCGCATCACCGTGGGCGCGGCTCCTCGTGACGGCGAGATCCTGTGCTGGGTGGCCGACACCGGCTGCGGGATCGCCTCGGAGGGGCTTGCCCACGTGTTCGATCGCTTCTGGCAAGAGAAGAAGGGGGCTCGCCCCGGCGTGGGACTGGGCTTGCCGATCGCTCGCGGCATCATCGAGGCCCACGGGGGACGCATCTGGGTCGAGAGCACGCTCGGGCGCGGAAGCATCTTCTTCTTCACACTGCCGGCGGCGCCGTCCGCCGAGGCGCGCCGTCCCGAGACGGTGCATTAGCTTGCAGGTGCGGCCCGGGGCGCGTGGGCTGACCATCGAGCCGATTACAGAGACACGCGGCTCTCTAAGAAGGAGGGGCAGCGCAGAGGCGGTCGATGACGGACATCAGCTCTTCGGATCGAGAGGCTTTCGAAGAATTGCGGCCGCGTTCGTCGGCATAGGTGACGAAGGGGATCGCGGCCAACCCAGGGGCTCGGCTGTTTTCGTGACATCCATGACCGGCATTGCGCCTGTCGACCTCGCGGCGTTCATCATGGGCGAAACGGGTGACTGGCGATGAGCATGCTCAATGGAGAAGCGGGTCTGGCGAGCTCACGGATGCCACCTGCGTCATGCGGGGAAGTCGAAGCCTGAATGTCGTTCCCGCCTCGGCAGATGATTCAACGGCGGCGGTCCCGGAGTGAGCGACGACAATCTCGTGCACGATGAATAGACCGAGCCCGAGACCCTCGATCCCGTCGGTGCCACGCTGGAAGGGCTGGAAGATCACGGGAAGAAGACTGCGGGGATCGGCGAGCCGTCGTTATGGACGACGATTTCGACATCATCAGAGCCGGTTACTTGAACGCTCACCGTTCCGGACGTCGGGTCACAAAGTGGGCGCGTGCTCCGCTTTCTTCAATCTAGATGTCGAGGTCAGCCAAGCAGCGCGGACTGACGACGAAGAGGGCGCAACCGGAGCTCTGGTCGCTGCACGAGGGTGATTGTCTCGAGGGCCTCTCTTCGATGTCGGACGGCTCAGTGGACGTCGTGATCACGGATCCGCTCCACGACTTGACTCCTTACCGCACAAACTCGAAGCTCAACGCGAGCGGCGGGCGGCAGAAGGGTCTCGGTGACCGTCACCGCTTCGTCGCGCACGCGCGAGCGCACCGAGCGCGGTCCTTGCGCGTCGAACGATCTCAGGAAGCCGCGACGCTGGCGACCGCGGTCGGGGTGGCGCCGCTGCGCTGCGCGCGTATGAGCGCGATCGCGAGGACCGTGCCCCACAGCAAGAACAGTCCGACATCGGCGCGTTCCGCGAAGCCAATCCACGGCGTGGGCCGCCCTGCCGCCAGTGCGGTCGCCTCAACGCCGACCACCGCGGCCAGCACGAGGATCGCGACCATGGTCGCGAACGAATACAGACGGAACCAACGGCCCAACGCGGAGGCCCCGAAACGGATCGACGCGACGATGATCATTAGGAGCACGCTGACTACGGCAGCGTGCGGGACGCCCTCCTCGACGGCATTCGTGCCGCGTAGCCTCATCGGGAACAGCCACAGTCCGGGCAGGGCGGCAAGCGCCAGGGCGACGAGCAACGTCGCGCTCATTCGCAACGCGCGGTTGTCCCGCGCGGACATCCAGACGCCCACCGCAAAGGGGATGATCAACGCGACGCAGGACATGAACAGCGGGTCGACAAGTGGCTTGGTCGGCGCGCCGGGCGACATCAGCTCGCTGATCGTTTGCGCAGAGAAGCTCTGGTATTCGCCGAAACGGAGCGCCGCCAGAACGTCGGTTCCTACGCACAGCAGTGAGGAGAGCACACCGCACAGGAGCAACACGCTTCGCAGCATCATCTCGCCGTCGGTGCATCGTTCGTGCCGGCGGACTGCTTACCGAACAGGCGGTTCCTGGCCTTCGCGGCTCTTGGAATCCTCGTGTTCGCAGTCGTACTGACTGTCGTCGTCGCGGGATTCCGAAAGAATCA
>DATMZL010000150.1:0-2416 GCA_035607075.1 Polyangia bacterium | reverse complement strand
TAAGGAGCCACGGGGGATGCGCATGCGACGGAACCTTGCTTCGTTGTTGTTGGTGATCGCGGGTGGTGCGGGCCTGGCGGCGTGTGGCAGCGTCGCGCCGCAAAAAGACGCTGGCGGGCCGCCGACGGTGGACGAGGCTTGCGGGCAGTTCGCGTCGACTCTGTGCTCACGCCTGAACAGCTGCGCCCCCTCCGTGGCGCAGGTCCTTTACGGCGACAGCGCCACCTGCATGACGCGCGTGGCGCTGGGCTGCAAGCGCGACATGGAGGCCCCGGACACGAACCAGACGACGACGGGCATGGTCGCCTGCGCGAACGACGCGGCGAACGCGACCTGCGACGACCTGATCACGAACAACTTCCCGGCGTCGTGCCAGATCAAACCAGGCGAGCGACTGAACGGCGAGGGCTGCGGATCCAGCTGGCAGTGCATGAGCACGCACTGCGAGAAGACGAGCGGCGACTGCGGCGTGTGCGCGCCCCAGTCAGGCGCGGGCGGGGCGTGCACGGTCAACGAAGGCTGCACGCACGGTCTGGTTTGCGCGGCGGGAAAGTGCGTGACGCCGGGGGCGCTCGGCGCGGCCTGCAGCGACATGGCGCCGTGCCTCGCCACCCTTTATTGCAGCGCGGTCAGCAACACCTGCGCGACGCCGCTGTCGCTGGCGTCGCCGTGCAAGGGCGACAACGGCGCCTGTGACTTCAAGACGGGCGCCATGTGCAACTTCCTCAGCGACATGCCCAAGTGCGAGATGGTCAACGTGGCAAAAGGCGGCGATGCGTGCGGCATCGTCAACGGCACGCTGACGGTCTGCATCGAGTTCAACACCTGCAACGGCATCTCGCTGGTCCCGCTGCAGACGATGGGCACCTGCCCGAACACGGCGGGCGATGGCCAGGCGTGCTCCGACGCCCAGCACTGCCTGCCGCCGGCGAACTGCGTCGGCGGGTTGTGCCGCCTGCCCAGCAGCGCCTCGTGCGCTAAATAATCGGCAACTCGGCGGCGGCGCGGACCGGGAAGGCGGCGTCGATCTCGGCGATCTCGGCGGCGGACAGCGCGAGGCCGAGCGCGCCGGCGTTCTCCTCGGCGTGCTCGACCGACGACGCCTTCGGGATCGTGAACAGCGGCGCCGTGCGGACCAGGAACGCGAGCGCGACCTGGCGGGGCGTGGCGTGGTGGCGGGAAGCGACGTCGGCGAGCACGCTGCCGGCGGCGCGCGCAGGCGACGGAAAACGTCCGTGCGCGAACGGGCTGTAGCCGACGACCGCGATGTCGCGCGCCGCGCAGTATGGCACCAGCTCGGCGTCGATGTGGCGCTCGCCCAGGTGATAGAGGACCTGGTTGCACACGATCGGGTGCTTGCGCAGCAGCGCGCGCGCTTCTTCCAGGTCGTCGACGTCGAAGTTCGAGACGCCGAGCGCGCGGATCTTGCCCTGGTCGACCAGCGCCTCGAGCGCGTCCAGCGTCTCCGCCAGCGGGACGTTGCCGCGCCAGTGCAACAGGTAGACGTCGAGGTAATCGGTGCCGAGCCGCTTCAGGCTCTGCGCGCACGCGCGCAGCGTGCCCGCGCGGCTGGCGTTGTGGGGCAGCACCTTGCTGACGATGAACAAATCGCGCCGCGGGATGCCGCGGATCGCTTCGGCTATCAGGTCTTCCGCGGCGCCACTGCCGTAGAGCTCGGCGGTGTCGATGTGCGTGAGGTTGTGCGCGATGCCGGCGCGCAGCGCTGTTGTTTCGGTGGTGTTGCGACGCCCCTCCGCCATCTGCCACGTCCCCTGCCCCACGATCGGCACCTGGTCCGGCATCGGCCCGAAGCGTCGCCTGCTGGTGTCCATAGCGTTACATTGGGTCCATGGCGATAGAAAGTGTCAACCCCGCCACGGGTGAGCGCCTGCGCGCGTTCGAGCCGGACACGACCGCTACCGTCGAGGCCAAGCTGGGGGCCGCGGCGACCGCGTTCAAGAGCTGGAGCCGGCGGCCCGTCGCCGAGCGCGCAACCGTTCTTCGGCGCGCCGGCGACATCCTGCAGGGCGAGGCGCGCGGGTTCGCGGGCGTCATGACGGCGGAGATGGGCAAGCTGATCGGCGCCGCCGTCTCGGAAGCGGAGAAGTGCGCCGCCGCGTGCCGTTACTACGCAGACCACGCCGAGACGTTTCTGCGCCCCGAGGTCGAGGCCAACGGCCTCGACGCCGTGTTCTTTCAGCCGCTGGGTGCGGTGCTGGCGGTGATGCCGTGGAACTTTCCCTTCTGGCAGGTGATCCGATTCGCGGCGCCGGCGCTGGCGGCCGGGAACGTCGGTTTGCTGAAGCACGCGTCGAACGTCCCTCAGTGCGCGCTCGCGCTGCAGGATCTGTTTGCGCGCGCCGGCGCACCGGCGGGCGTGTTCCAGACGTTGTTGATCGGCGCGGACCGCGTCGGC
>DATMZL010000462.1:0-3394 GCA_035607075.1 Polyangia bacterium | reverse complement strand
GCGTCAGGTCCGCGACCCCAGCAGCCACGGGTTCGCGCGCAGGTAGGCGAGCGTCCGCAGGATCCCCTCGCGGATCGAGATCGTCGGCGCCCACCCGAGCCGCCGCATCCGCGCGCAATCGAGCAGGATGAACGGACTGTCGCCGATCCAACCGCGATCGCCGCCCGCGTACGTGAGACGGGGGGTGAGGCCCAGCGCGCCCGTGATCCAGCCGATCGAGTCGTTCACCTCGCAGAACTCGTCGGTGCCGAGGTTGAGGATGACTGACTTGCCCTCGGAACGTTCGATCGCGGTGAAGATCGCGTCGATGCAGTCGTGAACATAGAGATACGACTTTCGCTGCTTGCCGTTGCCGAGGACGTGCAGCGTGCTGGGGTCGGCCACGAGGCTCTTGTAGAAATCGAACACGTGGCCGTGCGTGTAGCGCTCGCCGAGGATCGAGACGAACCGGAAGATCCAGGCCGAGAACCCGAAGCCTTCGCAGTACGCGCTCAGCAGCCCCTCGCCGGCCAGCTTCGACGCGCCGTAGAGCGACGTCTGCACGGGAAACGGAGCGTCCTCGGGCGTCGGGATCACCGTCGCGTCGCCGTAGATCGAACCGGTCGAGCTGTAAGCGATGCGCTTCACGCCCGCCTGCCGCATCGCCTCGAGCACACGGAACGTCGCGATCGTGTTCTGGTCCAGATCCTTCTGCGGGTGCTCGGTCCCGAACCGCACGTCGGCGTTGGCCGCCAGGTGGAAGACGATGTTGGCGCCGCGCATGGCGTGGGCGAGCGACTCGCCGTCGAGGATGTCGCCCTCGACGAGCGTGAACTTCGGGTTCCGGAGCGCGTCGGTCAGGAACTCGCGCCGGCCCGTCGAGAAGTTGTCGTACGCCACGACCTCGTCGCCGCGACCGAGCAGGCGATCGACGAGGTTGCTGCCGATGAACCCGGCGCCGCCGGTGACCAGAGCCTTCATCGCTCCTCCCGCGCCGAGGCGTTGTCGAACCCCAGCGATTCTTCGACGATGAACTTGGGCCGCCGCTTCGTCTCCTCGTAGATGCGGCCCACGTACGCGCCGAGCAATCCCATCCCGACCAGCTGGATGCCGCCCAGGAACAGCATCAGGATGCACATCGTCGCGACGCCCGGCGCGAAGCTGTAGAGCCCGTACGCCTTCATCACGGCGACGACCGGCACGAGCAGCATCGCGACGCCGGCCATCGCGATGCCGGCGATCACCATCAGGCGGAGGAGGGCGTCGGAGAACGCGACGATTCCGTTGAAGCCGATCTTCAGGCTGCCCGTGAGGCGGTTGTATTTCCCGGCGCCCGCGGCCCGCGCGTCGCGATTGAAGGGCAGCAGCGCCGTCTTGAAACCGACCACCGCTGTCAGGCCCCGCAGGAAGCCGTGGCTCTCGCGCAGCTTGATGATCTCGTCGACCACCCGGCGATCGAGCAGCCGAAAGTCTCCGGTGTTGCGCGGGATCGGGACGATGGAGATCCGGTTGATGACCCAGTAACCGACGTACGAGATCACGCGCTTGATCAGCGTCTCGCCCTCGCGAGAGGTGCGCTGCGGGATGACGACCTTGTTGCCCGCCCGCCACAGGCGCACCATCTCCGGGATCAGCGCGGGCGGGTCCTGCAGGTCGCTGTCGATCACGACGACCGCCTGCCCGCGCGCGAACGTCAGGCCACCCAGCGTGGCGGCGGGCTGCCCGAAACGACGCGAGTAGAGCAGCAGCTTGATGCGCGGGTCGCGCTCGTGCTCCTCGCGAATCAGCTCCACCGTGCGATCGGTGCACGGATCGGCGATGAAGATGATCTCGTAGTCCTCGGTGACGGTTGCGAGGATGGGGCGCAGCGTCGCGACGAATCGCGGGAGCGTCTGCTCCTCGTTGTAAATCGGGACGACGATCGAAAGCAGGCAGGCCATTTCAGGGACGCGCGCGGGTCACAGGATCTTTGTCCCCTCGTAGTCGAAGCCCAGCTTGACCTCCATCAGGCCGGCCTTCCTGAGGGCGGCGCGCAGCTTGGCTTTCTCCTCGGTGTAGAACAAGAGAAAACCGCCGCCGCCTGCGCCGATCAGCTTGCCGCCGATGGCGCCGTTCGAGATCGCCAGCTCGTACCATGCGTCGATGTCGGCGTTGCTCATGGCGCTCGAGCGCTGCTTCTTGTGCAGCCAGTGCTCGTGCATGATCCGGCCGTACTCCGTCAGGTTTCCGCCCTCCAGGACCTCGCGGGTGCGATGGCCGAGCTCGCGCACGCGGTGGAGGTTGTCGATCATCGCCTGGTCGTTGTTCTTGCTGCGATAGTCCTGCTCGCGCAGCACCGACGACGCCGCCCGGTAGTACCCCGTCGACACCATGACCAGGTTGTCCTCGAGCAGGTCCAGCGTCTCTTCGCTGACGTTCAGCGACTTTGCGTCGACCGTCCCATCCTTCCGAAATTCGAACGCCGTCACGCCGCCGAACGCCGCGATGTACTGATCCTGTTTGCCGATCGGCTCCTTGAGCAGGTCGAGCTCGATGTGGCAGGCCATCTCGGCCAGCTCTTGCGCGTGGATGAAGCTGCGCTTGTACTTGAAGAGCGCCTTGAGCAAGGCGGTCGCGAAGCTGCCCGACGATCCCAGGCCCGTTCCGGCCGGGATGTCGGCCAAGGTTGAGATCTCGATGTTCGGGCCCTCGATCCCGGTCAGCTGGAGCGCCTCGCGGATGATGGGGTGCTTGATCTCGGCGACGGTCTTCACGCGTTCGATCTGCGAGTACCGGAGCAGGATCTCTTTGAGCGGCGTCCGCTGCATCGTCACGTACACGTACTGCGTGATGGCCGCGGACAGCACGAAGCCGCCGTGCGCCCGGTAATACGAGGGCAGGTCGGTGCCGCCGCCGCCGAGGCTGATCCGGAGTGGGCTGCGTCCGATGATCATCGGGGCGGTCGGTGGGGGCCAGGCAAGGGGGAGAGGGACATGGTCGCGACGTGTGTGCAATCACAGTACCAGGTCCGAAGCGCCCGAAAGCGCTCGAACGTCAGGCCGGGCGTCGGGCCTCGGCCGTGACATCGATGTCGCGATCGATTGTGCGGTCCGCGGACCTCGACGGCGATTCTCCGCGCCGAGAAGCGCGAAGTCATGGCATGTACGATGCTTCTCGCCGCCCGCTCTTGAGCCACCGCTAGCATGCACACGCCCCGAATCGTCGAACGTCTGCAGACGAGCCGGATCCTCCGCGTCACCGTTCTCCTGTTTTCGGTGGGCGTGTTCGCGTTTTCGCTCTACCTGGCGTGGCTCGCGTTCACGAGCCCGGCGGAGATCGAGGTCCGCGAAGGCTCCGTCTGGCTGCACGTCCTCGCGAAGCGCGCCGGCGTCGACATCTACGAGTCGACGCAGGTCGCCTTCGTGAACATGAACCA
>DATMZL010001633.1:0-6315 GCA_035607075.1 Polyangia bacterium | reverse complement strand
GGGGGGGGCGGGCGGGATGGCCGGCTCGTCGGCGCGCGGCGGTGCGGGTGGCACCGGCGGTGCGATTCGCCTCGGTAACGGTTCGCCGTGTGCGGCCAGCGCTGACTGCAACAGCGCCATCTGCGTCGACGGCGTCTGCTGCGCGACCGCGTGCAGCGGTGCTTGCTTCAGCTGCAGCCTCCCAGGCGCTGTCGGAACCTGCGTCGTCGTTCCGGCGGGCGCGATGGATCCGCACGGGGCGTGCCCCACGATGTCGCCCGCGACTTGCGGATCCAACGGCAGGTGCAACGGGTCGGGCGCCTGCCAGACGTATGGTCCGGAGACTGTGTGCGCCAGCGAGACGTGCAGCGACGGCGCCTACTCTCCCCCGCGGATGTGCAGCGTTATCGGCGGGTGCTTGGCCCCGCAGCAGTTCCTGTGCCTTCCGTACAAGTGCGACGGAAACCGCTGCGCCACGTTCTGCACCGCGGATCCAGATTGCGCGCCGGACTACCACTGCCTGAACGGTTCGTGCCGGCGCGAGCCCGAATGGACCTGCACGAGCAATGACGAATGCGCGAGCGGCTTCTGCCAGCAGGGCGTCTGCTGCGCGACCGCCTGCGCGGGTCCGTGCAACTCCTGCCGGCTTTCGGGAACGATCGGAACCTGCCGGCCGGTGCCCAGCCCCGACCCGACCTGGAACTGCCCCGGCGCCTGACCTGCGTCAGCCCTGACCCTCACCCTAACCCCCCCTAACCCCCTCCCGCTATCCACATTGGCGGGGCGAGAGGACCTGACCCCGGTGGCGCGCGGGGACCGGACGCGGGGAGGGACCGGAGCTTCGTTGGGCGAGGGGACCGGATCCCGCTCGCGCGAGGGACCGGATCTTTCTCCCTCTCCCGCTTGCGGGAGAGGGTCGGGGTGAGGGCAAGCCTTGCGAGCGCGCGCCGTTCGCGGTTACGGCCAGAGCGCCTTCAGCGCCTTCAGGTCCAGGTGCGTCGCCCACTCCTTGGCGGCGCGCGCCATGATCACCGCCTGATCGCGGCGGCGGATCTCCGGCCGGCGCGTGAAGACGTCGAAGTCGGCGGCCTCGATCTTGTCGAGGATCGTCGTGCCGACCAGCCAGATCAGCGTCAGCTCCAGGCGCAGATCGCGGTGCAGCTTCTCGAGCAGCGGGCGCCCCTTCTCGTACAGCGCGCGCGTGCGCGCGACCTCGAAGCGGATCAGATCGCGCAGCGCCTTCTCGGGCTTCAGCGCCTTGACGTCCGCTTCGGTGACGCCGAAGAAGTGCAGGTCGTCGGCGGGGATGTAGATGCGATCGCGGGCGGCGTCGCCGGCGACGTCCTGCCAGAAGTTGGTGAGCTGCAGCGCCGTGGACATCTCGTCGGCGTAGCGCACCAGCTCCGCGTCGCGGTAGCCGAACAGCGCCAGCAGCAGGCGCCCGACCGGCTCGGCGGAGCGCGCCGTGTATCCGCGCAGCGCCGCGATCGTCGCGTAGCGCTTCACGTCCAGGTCCATGCGGAACGCGGTCAGCATGTCCTCCAGCGGCGGGATCGGGAGGTCGCGCTTCTCGATCGTGTCGGCCAGCGCGACGAACACGGGGTGGTCCGCTTCGCCGTGGCAGCAGCGGCGCAACGATTCTTCCCAGCGGTCAAGCGCCTCGATGCGACGGCCCTCGTACTCGGCCTCGTCGGCGAAGTCGTCGGCGCTGCGCGCGAAGGCGTAGAGCGCGACCAGGTGGGGGCGAACCTCGGGCGGCACGAAGCGCGACGCGACCGGGTAGCTCTCGGTGTGGGCGCGCGCGAAATCTTCGCAGTACGCGTACGCGCGCTCGACGGTCCACGGGCCAGCCGGCGGATCCAGCCACTTGATCGGCGGGCGATCGACGGACGCCAGCTTCGGTCCTCCGTCGGCGGCGCGTTCCGCGTCCCGTCCCCTGCGCAAGATCTGGCGAATCATGTTCGGCCTCCTTCTGCTTGCGGCGGCTCCAGCACGGCGACGGGCTGCGACTTGCGGTGCAGCGCCATGTGACCGCGCTGGATCCCTTCGGTCGCGAGCGCGCGCAGCGCCGCCAGGTTCGACGCCAGGCCGGCGCTGCCGACGATCATCGCCAGCAGCTTCGCGTCGGTGACGCCGAGCAGCTTCTGGGCGAGGCGCGCGCCCGCGTGCGCGTGCAGCGTGCCGCCCACCGTGCCGACCGCCATCGGCATCTCCAGCTGACCGACGAGGTCACCGTTCTCCTGGCGCCAGACCGCGAGCGGGCGGTAGCGCCCCTCGGCGGCGGCGAACGCGTGCGCGCCCGCCTCGACGCCGCGCCAATCGTTGCCGGTCGCGATCACGACCGCGTCCACGCCGTTCATGATCCCCTTGTTGTGGGTCGCCGCGCGGTACGGATCGTCCTCGGCGAAGCGCGACGCCGCGACGATGCCGTCGCGCACGGCGGCGCCGTCCAGCGTTTCGGTCGCGAGCGCGCCCGCCGGAACGCGCGCCTTCACGCGCACGCGGCGGCGATCGCACAGGTTGGTCAGGATGCGCAGGCCCGAACGCCCGCGCGCGAGGCGCGCCACCTTCTCGGCCAGCGCCTCGGCGACGGTGTTCACCATGTTCGCGCCCATCGCGTCCCGGCAGTCGATGTGCACGTGCACGATCACGCGTCCGGGAAGCGTGCGCACCTCCAGCTCGCGTGCGCCGCCGCCGCGATCCGCCAGGCGGGGCAGCGTCGCGTGCGCGAGCGCCAGCAGATCGCCGCAGGCGGCTTCGAGGCGCGCCTTCGCGGCGTCGGGATCGTCGACGCCGACGATCTCGATCTGCGCTGTCATCACCGGATCGTCCGCGTCGGCGACGAAGCCGCCGCCATCGCGCACCATGCGCGCGGCGTTGGACGCGGCGGCGATCACCGACGGTTCCTCGACCGCCATCGGCACCAGGACGTCGCGCCCGTTGATGACGAAGTTCAGCCCGACGCCCAGCGGCAGCGCGTACACGCCCACCGCGTTCTCGACCACGCGATCGGCGACGGCCGTGTCGATGCCGCCGCCGTCCAGCGTTCGCATGTCCTCCTCCGAAAGATCCGCGCGCAGGCGCAGGATCTGCCGTCGCTCGTCGACGGACAATCGGTAGAAGCCCGGAATGCGAGACGTGGAGATCGCGTGGGGAGCCGGCGAGCTTTGCTCGCCGCGTCCCGTCGCGGGAGGTTTGGAACCCTTTGAGGGTTCCATGTCAGAATTATCCAACTTCGTTCCTTTCTGGATCTGACGGCTCGCGGCGGAGGCCGTCCGCGCCGGTCCTTATACTAAGGATTTCGAGTCCGAGGTGGGCCGCGCGCTCGCGAAAGGTCTCGGCCGCCCCGCGATCGGTCAGAAACGCGACGCCGACGTCGCCGCCGCCCGCGCCGGACGGCTTTGCCGCGCCCCCCAGCGATTCGGCCAGCCTGGCGGCTTCCGCGACGGCGGGGGTGACGATGGGAAGACCGATGAGATCGCCCAGCGCAGCGAGCTGCGCGTTCGCGCGCACCGCCGCATCGACGACGCCGCGCGCGTCTTCGTTCGCGCACGCGACGACGAAATCGGCCGCGAGCGCGCCGAGCGCGCCCAGACGCTGGCGGCACGCCGCCGGATCCTTCGCCGCCTGCGTCTCCAGCGCGCGCACGTGGTCGACGGTCGAGCTGGGGGTGCCTGTAGAGAACACGATGACCTCTATACCGGGCGGTAGGTCGATCGGTTGCACGTCGACACCGTCCTCGCACCGCGCGTACGAAACGACGCCGCCGTAGATCGCGGCCGCGACGTCTGCGCCCGAGCCGCGCCCGCCCTGCGCGGCGCGATGCGCGCGGTGCGCGAGTCTGAAGGCGAGCTCCTGCGTGTACTCGATGTCGCAGCCGGCCGCCTCCAGCATCGCGCCGACACCGGCGGCGGCGACCGCCGCGCTGGACCCGAGGCCTAGCTTGCCGGCCTCGGACGCGAGCGCGCTGCTGTCGAGCACGGGCGCGCCCGCGGGCGGTGTGCCGCCGTCCTCGAGCAGATAGGCGTGCACCGCATCAACGATGTTCTTCACCAGGGGCGTCGCGGGCACGCCGGCGGCGACGAACCGGCCGGTCACGCGGCGATCGACGGCCGCGACGACGGCGTGGTGCCCTTCGAGCACGGCGTACTCGCCGATCAGGAACACCTTCCCGGGCGCGCTGACGTCCGTGGGCTTGTCGGTCGTCATCGTGTCTCCACGACGCGCGCGCCCGGGCCGGGCGCGGCGATCAGGCAGTCGCTGACGCCGGGGACGGCGCGCAGCGCGGCGGCGACGGCGTCAGCGTCGGCGGCGCGGCACAGCGCCTTCACGTGCGGGCCGGCGTCGATCGTGTAGAACGCGGGCGTTCCCGCGTCGCGGAGCGCGCGCACGCCGGCGATCGCGGCCAGCGTCGCGGCGTTCCAGTAGACGATGCCGGGGTCGGCCGCCATCGCGGCGGCGTGCATGCGCAGCGCGCTCCGCTCGGCGACTGCGCCCAGCGCGGCCAGATCGCGGGCGGCGATCGCGGCCCGCGCCGCCGCCAGATCGCCGGCGACCGCGGCGATCCAGGCGTCGTAGTACGGCGACGTGCGCGCGGTGTGCGTCATCGCCGCTGTCGAGCCCATCGCCTTCGGTCCGGACGCTGTGATCGCGACGACCAGGCGCACGTCCCAGCCGTCGCCGTCGGGTAGCGGATGCGCGATCGCGTCGGCGCCGTCGGCGCGCTCGCCGCGCGCCATCTCGACGAAGCCGCCGAAGATCGAACGCGCCGCCGAGCCCGAGCCGACGCGGGCCAGCGCCGACAGCTCGGCCGGCGCCAGCGCCAGCCCCGCGGCACGCGACGCCGCCAGCGCGAGCGCCGCGAACCCGGACGCGGACGACGCGAGCCCCGCGGCCGTCGGGACGCTGTTCTCGCTGGTGACCAGCGCGCGACGCGCGATCTCCGCGCGCGCCCGCACGCGATCGAGGAACGCCGACACGCGCGCCGTCTCGGCGTCGCCCGCGGCCGCGCCGTCGAGGATCAGCCGGTCGCGCTCGCCGTCGTCGAACGCGACCGTCGTCCGCGTCCCCAGCCGATCGAGCGTCAGCGACAGGCTCCCCGTCGCCGGCAAGTTCAGCCCCACGTCCCGCTTCCCCCAGTACTTCACCAGCGCGATGTTCGTCCCGGCGACGGCTGTCACGGCGCCGTTCACGCGCGCACCTCGTTCGCCGCGATCTCCGCCATGAACCCCTCGAAGCCCGCCGCCTTCCAGCGCGCGAGCACGTCGCGTTCGTGGCCGGGCGCGAGCGCGATCACCGCGCCGCCGCCGCCCGCGCCCGTCAGCTTCGCGCCGATCGCGCCCGCGGCGCGCGCCGTGTGCACCAGCGCGTCCAGCTCGGGACCCGACACGCGCAGCGCGCACAGCAACCCGTGCGCGGCGTCGAACGTTCGTCCCAGTCCGTCGACGTCGCCCTTGGCGAGCGCGGCCGCCGCGTCGTCGGCCAGCTTTCCGAGGGTCGCGAGGATGTCGTCGGCGACCGACAGCCGATCGCGCAGGCGCGCGACCGCCGCGACCTGCGCCGCCGTGTCGCGCGGGCGCCCCGACAACCCGACGCAAAGCCGGATCGCCTGGTAGACCGGCACCGGGCGCCACCCGTCTGCGCGCGTGAACCTTCCGGCGGCGCCGCTCTTCGCTGCCGCGGCGTCGATGCCCGACGGGTTGCCATGGAAGATCGCCTCGGCTTCGTCGACGGCCGCGTCGATCGCGCCCGTGTCCGCCGCGCGCCCGCATGCCGCCGCCGCCGCGCGCGCCACCGCAACCGCGAGCGCAGCCGAGCTCCCCAGCCCCGCCCGCGACGGAACGGCGGCGTCGGCGTCGAAGTCCAGCGCCGGCGCTTCCAGCCGGCGCGCGATGGCCGTCAGCGCGCGTCCAACCGCGCTGTCGTCACTCGCCGCCGCGTCGAGGCCCCACGCCGGCACGCGCAACCGCCCGGTGCCTGGCCGCGCCGTCGCCTCGATGCCAACCGACAGCCCCGCCGCGAGGGCCGGGTGTCCGTACACGACCCCGTGCTCGCCGGCGAGGATCACCTTCGCGTGGCCGCGGCCGCGGGCAATTACCGCGGGACCCTGAGAGGGTCCCGCACCCCCCGCGATGGGCTCCGACGGCATGGCCGTCTACGCCCGACGCGGTTTAGCCGCTACATCCCGCGGCTGGCTACATCCCGCGGCTGCCGAGGATCTGCAGGGCGAGCGTGAGCAGGCGGATGGTCTCGTCGCGCGTGACCGTGAGGTGCAGCCGCACCGTGTTCCCCTCGCGGGTCAACGACGCGCGGCCCACGAGCGACGAGAAGCCCGTC
>DATMZL010000836.1:0-4575 GCA_035607075.1 Polyangia bacterium | reverse complement strand
GTCGGAATTGCACGCCCAGAGCGTCTTCGTCGCGTCGTCCGCATAGAGACCGAGGACCGAGACGAATCCGCCCGCGGTCGCGTCGATGAACGGCGTCGCCGTCTTGCCGTCGGCGGTCGCCTTGTAGATGACGCCCATGTCCATGCTGCCGACGTACAGGTTGCCGGCGCGGTCGACGGTCGAACCTTCGGGGAAAAAGCGCGCCGGTTCGATGTTGATGACGCGTCCGTTTGCCGAGTCTTTCGAGTCGCCACCGCAGGCGGCTGCCAGCATCGAGCTGGTCGCCACAAACATCCAAATCATCCCCCTGGTACCCATGGAATCTCCTTTGTTTTCAATAACTCCAGGCCATATCGTGCATGGCAAAGGCGTTCTGCCATTGCACCAATGTCCATGAAGCGGAGCTTCTGTGGGGAGATGTCGTACTTTGGTGTTTACGGCGCGATCGGGACCGCGCTCGCTACGGCGAGGCGCCGAGCTGGACGTCGACGAGGTTGCCGGTGACGGGCAGCGAGAAGCTCTGCGTCGCCGTGCGACCATACGTATGGGCGACCGCGTCCTCGGCGGTTGGATAGACCGCGATGTCGATTCGGTAGGGACCGTCGGGCAACGTCGTCCTGCGCTCGCACGAGCCACCGATCGCGGTCGGCTCGGTCGTCACGTTCACAGTGTTCCAGGTGTCGGTCAGCATCGAACCGACCGCGACGTCGCGCGCGCCGGCGAAGCACGGGCCGCACACCGGGCAGGTCGCCTGGCCGCAATCACAGGCGCACGCCCCCTCGCGCGTGATCTGATGAACCGGATCGGCGAGCGACGTGATCGTGAAGTCGAGCAAGCAGCTCTGGAAGACGTAGACCGTCGAGAGGCCGGTGTTGTGAAACTGGAGGGTGATCGGCGTGGCCTGGCGGGTGTCGACGCTGCTGTTGAGGCCGCCGGAGCAGGCCGCGGCAGCGACGGTCAACAAGGACGCGAAGGCGATCGGATTTTTCATCACGAGGTTTCGATAGCCGAGCATTAACGATGCCAGATCCGTCGCGGGTCGCCCTGCGAGATTGCCGCCGTTCAGGCAGGACGCGCGGTCTCGTTCATCAGAAAACTGATGCCGGAACGACCGGCCTATCGCGCGAGCGACTGGGCGATGCGGGCGTTCTCGCGGTTGGCGAGCACCGCAACCATGTCGCCGACGTACTCGGCGCGATCCGCGAGCCAGTCGAACATGGCATGGGCGGCCCACGCCGCGTGCGCGCCATGAACGTGTGAGACCGCGCAGCAATAGCCCCACAGCCGGTCGCGCACGCCGGTGCGCCACAGCGTCGCGAGCGCGGCGCGCCCGACGCTCTGCTCGGCGCGCTCCCAGGCCGCGCGCAGCGCCAGCCACCGTTCCCAGGCGGCCAGCGGATGCAGCGACGGACCCACGCGATCGGCGTCGAACGCCGCGAGCAACGCCTTGATGCGCGCGACCTCGGTCTCGCGCGCACGCCGGGCCAGCGTCTCGGCGAACGGGTGCGCGGGCGCGCGCGGCTGCTCCCCCTGTGCGCGCACGAGCAGCAGCGCCAGCTCGTCGAGCACCTGCTCGCGCAGCGCCTGCGCCCGCGCCGCGCCGTCGCGAACGCCGAGCCCCAGCGCGCGGGCGTGCGTCGCCGCCAGCGCCGCGTCGTCGATCGCAGGCTGCCACGCCGCCGCGAGCGCCATGACGTCCTCGCTGCGGATCTCCTCGTGGCGCGCCGCCGCTTCCAGCATCGCGACGTGGCGGGCGTGCACCGTCGCGTGAGGAGGCGCCGCCGGATCGGCGCTCGCCGGCGCGGTGCGCCCCCGCCATGCCAGCGCGCGCACGAGCGGCAGCGTCGTCCGGCGCAGCGGCGCCGCGAGCCAGCGCGTCCACAGCGACGACGGCGGCGCTTCCTCGCCGCGCGTGGCGCGCGCAACCAGCGCCAGCAACGCGATCAGCCGCCCTTGCCCGAGGCGCGCGTATCGCGTGGTCGCAGGCCAGTCACGCCGTTCGAAGGCCGAGATCACCAGCGCCTCGACGCCGTGAACGCGCGCCAGCCACGGGAAGCGCGCGCCCGTCGGCAGGTGCGCCAGCGCGTCGACGATGCGCGCGGCCAGCGCGAAGCTCCGGCGCCGATCGGCCTGCAACGCCGCCGCCAGCGCGGTCCACGCGTCCACGGGCAATTGAGTCGGGAACCCTGAGAGGGTTCCCGGCCGGTCGGCGACGACGTCGAGGAACGCGGCGATGCTGGGCAGATCGCGCAACCGCACCAGCGGCGACATCCAGCAAGCGGCGAGCGCCAGCCGCCGCATCCCGCGCGGCGCCGCGAAGCGAAACGCGAGCCAGCTGGGGAACACGACGAACAGCCACATCGGGATCACGACCGCGACAAGGAACGTCACGCAGACGCCCAGCGAGCCCGCCGCCCACGTGCCCACGGAGGCGCCGATGTTTCGCAGCACCGTCGCCCACAACGCCAGCCAGATCAGCAGGCGGACCGCCGCGCGCGCGCCCGCGCGGCCGACCAGGTCGGCGTCACGCGACTGCGGCGCGCGCGCACGAAGCTGGGACGGAATCGTGGCCCCGAAGGTGGTCATGCCGCCACCGACGACGACGGCCCGAGACCGCGGGCCCACCACTCGTGGGCGAGGCGCCGCGCCGGATCGCGCAGCTCGGCGATCGCCGATCGCACGAGCTCGGGCGTTCGCTCGCGCGGTCCGAACGGCGTCGCGTAACGACGGGCGCCCTCGAGGCCCGCCGCCAGCTCCGCGAGCAACCGCTGGCCCTGGCGTTCGATCTCGGCGATCGCCGCCGCCGGCGCGACGGCCAGCACGAGAAACGGGTTCGCCAGCCGTTCGCGCAGCAGGTTCTCGAAGTCGTCGGCGTCGTCGGCGTCGATCATCTATCTGATCCCGGAGTCGAAGCTCTTGGCCTGCAGCTCCGGCGACGCCGGGAACAGCTCCCAGATCTCGGCGACGATCGCGCGCAGCGCGCGCATCCCGCCGCCTGCCTGATCCACGGCAGGGGTCTCCGCTTGCAGCGCACGGGCGCGATCCAGCAGCCGCGACGCCGCCGCGACGTCCATCGCCTCCGTGACGTGGGCGGACGCCCAGTCGATCGCGTCGGCCATCGACCGCGGATCGCGGCAGTACGCCGCGCGGCCCAGCGCGCGCATCGCGTCCAGGTGCAGCTCCAGCTCGGCGGCGTCGTTGCGCTTGCGCGCCGCGCCCGCCGCCTCCAGCTCCTGTTCGTACAGCTGCTGCTCGGCCGGCGTCCCCCACTGCGCGACAAGCGGCGTGTACGTCAGCTTGCAGCCGCGCGCCTCCGCGTCCAGGTCGGGCCATTCGAGCAGCGCCTCGGCGTCGTCGAGCGCGTTGTTCGCGTCCATGAGCAGCCGGTGCAGCTTCTGGGCCGCGTCGGCGTCGCCTGCGCGCGCCGCCGGGAGCGCCCGCTCGGCGTCGGCCAGCAGCGGCGACACGTCCGAGATGGCCTGCACCGCCGCCGAGACACCCAGCTGGAACGTCCGCCGCTGCACCTCGGCGGCGCGCCGGTTCGTCGCGACCAGCTCGCGCTCGGCGGTCTCGACGCTCGCGGTCGGCACCAGGACGAACGCCACGTCCTGGAAGGTCTGGCCTGTGCCGGGAACGTCGGCGCGCGTGGCGAGCTGGCCGGAGCGATCGATCTCCAGCGTCACCTCGATGCGGCTGCCGGCGGGCAGATCCCGATCGACGCCGCGCAGGTGCAGCATGCCGATGAGACGATTGCGGTGCGCGCGCATCGATTCGCCTTGCACGATCGGCACCGCCAGCGCGTCGTCGTCGCTGCCGGCGGCGATCGGGCGGACGGTGTGGTGCGCGAACGTGCGGCGCGCCGGCAGCGGCGTCCCTTTCGCGAAATAGACGTGCGTCATGTCGTCGGCGCGCGCGACGCCGATGGCGCGCGCCAGCGGCGGATCGCCGATCGAAACGCCGTGCACGATCGCGAAGGCGCGCGTCGCGAGCGCGACCTCGGCGCCGGCCCGGTCGAACGCACGGACGACGAACCGGTTGCGACGGCTGCGTTCCAGGCGCACCTGCAACACGAAGCTGCCCTCGGCGGACAGCCGGGCGTCCACGCCCGCCCACGGGCCTCCGCCGTCTTCCCGTTCGATGCGCACGCGATCGGGCAGCGCCTGGCCCGCGGCGGGCAGGCAGCGACCGACGACGAACGGTTCCAGGTCGGCCGTCACCGACGGGTGCTCGACGCGCACGGCCAGCCCCGCCGGCGCCGCGGGCGCGCGCGCGGAGGGCGTCGCGTCGAGCCCGACGCTGCCCGCATAAAGCGCCGCGCCGCGGGCGACGATCGTCATCGGGTCGACGCCGGCGGCGATGCGGCCGCCGAACAGGTCGCCGATCTGAGCGCGCAGCCCCGGCATCAACGTAGGCCCGCCGACCAGCACCACGCGCGCCACGTCGTCGGCCGTTCGCTGATTCTTGGCGAGGAGGACGCGCAGCGCCGCCAGGCTGCGCGCGATGAACGGCGCGGTCAGCGCGTCCAGCTCGTCGCGCGTGATCTCCAGATCGACCGCGTCTCCGCCGCCCGTCGGA
>DATMZL010000170.1:0-3642 GCA_035607075.1 Polyangia bacterium | reverse complement strand
CGATGGGCCGGCCGATCGTGATCCGCCCCGCGGCCTTGGGGACGCGCGACGTCGTCGACCAGACCGTCGTCTCGGTCGGGCCGTACATGTTCAGGATCTCACCCGAGACGACCTCGGCGAGCGTGGCCGCCAGCGCGGTGGGCAGCGCTTCGCCGCCGAGCATGACCTTCTTGAGCGGCCGCAACGACTCCAGCGCGTCCGCGTCGGAGGCGAGCACCCGCGCCAGCGACGGGGTGCACTGCAGGTGCGTGACGCGATGGCGGCGGATCTGCGCGGGCACCGAGTAGTCCTCGCTGCCCGCTGTCTCGCGCGGCAGGCACCGCTTGCGCAGGTCGTTCAGCGGCTCGAGGCTCTCCAGCACCGAGGCCGCGTCGACGCCGAAGTCGATGAGACACGCGATCTCGTCGACGCCGGCCGCGCGCAGCTTCTCCGTCATCTCCATGCACGACTCGGGCGTCCCGAACAATCCGGTCGTCTTGAAGTAGCGCTCGAAGGCGTGCGCCATCATGGCGTCCATCTCCTCGGGCGTCAGATCGTCGAGGGCATTTCCCGGCGGGGGCGGCGCGGCCGCGCGACCCTTGTCGGGGCGCGCGAACATGGTCTGTTCCCAGCGCGCCTTGCTGATGAGATCAGTCGACGATCGCAGGTACTCGAGGAAGGGTCCGCGCACCTTGCGTTTGACCTCGTCGAGGTCGCGCCCGACGAACGCGTGCAGCATCAGCGTGATGTGTCCCTGGCCGCGGTGTCCCGCCTCCTTCCAGGCGCTGCGGTAGACGGCGATGTTGGACACCAGCTCCTCCATCTTCATGGAGAGCAGGTTGGTGAGGATGTTGGCGCCCGTCTTGCCCGCCATCGCGAAAGTGTCGGGGCTGGAGCTGGATGTGACCCAGATGCGCGGCTCGCGCTGGATCGGCGCGGGAAAAATCTTCACGTTGATGTCGCGCCCGTCGCCGCTCTTCGCCGGAACCGATTCGCCTCGCCAGAGCGCGCGCACGGTCTCGATCCCTTGCGCCATCAACTTCTTGCGGTCGGCGTAGTTGCCGGGCGCGAGCGCGAAGTCCGCGGCGTGCCAGCCCGACGCGAACGAGAGGCCGACGCGGCCGCCGGACAGGTTGTCCACGACGGCCCATTCCTCGGCGGCGCGAATCGGGTTGTGCAGCGGCAGCACCACGCTGCCGGCGCGGATCTCGATGCGCTCGGTGAGGACGGCGATCGCGGCGCTGGTCAGCGCCGGGTTGGGGTAGAGGCCGCCGAACGCGTGGAAGTGACGCTCGGGCGTCCAGATGGCGGCGAAGCCGTTCCGGTCGGCGTACTTCGCACCTTCGAGGAGCAGGCGGTACTTGTTGCCGGCGGCGTCGCCGGCGTCGGCGGCGAAGTAGAACAAGCTGAACTCCATCCCTTTCGCCGCGAGGCCGCCCGCGCTGGACGTGACGGGCGCGCGATCGGCTTCCTCTTGAAGGACGATCTTGAAGCCGCGCGCGAGCGTCCAGAACAGCTCCAGCACGTGGATGTCGAACGAGATGCTGGTCACCGCCAGCCAGACGCCGGGAGCGCCGTGGCCAAGGCTCTTGTCCATCCCCGCGAAGAAGTTGATGACGTTCCGGTGCTCGATCTGGACGCCCTTCGGCCGGCCCGTCGAGCCGGAAGTGAAGATCACGTAGGCGAGGTTCTCGGGGCTGGTGGCCTCGGGCGGGTTCGCGTCGGCGGCCGGGTTCACGGGTGCGTCGGCCGCGGCGTCGAGCGTGATGACCTGCGCCTGGTGCGGCGGCAGCGCCTTCTGTAGATGCGCGAGCGTCAGGATGACGGGCGCGCGGCTGTCCTCCAGCATCATCGCGAGCCGCTCGGGCGGGTACAGCGGATCCATCGGGACGTAGGCGCCGCCCGCTTTCAGGATGCCGAGCAGGCCGACCATCATCTCCAGGCCGCGGTCGACGAAGATCCCGACCATCACGTCGGGACCGACGCCTTTTTGCCGCAGGTCGTGCGCGACGCGGTTGGCGCGGCGGTTCAGCTCGCGGTACGTGAGCGACTGATCGCGGAAGACGACAGCGATCGCGTCGGGCGTGCGCGCGACCTGATCCTCGATGGCGCCGTGGATCGACGTGCGCGGAAAATCCGTCGCGCTGTCGTTCCATTCGACAAGCAGCTTGTGCTTCTCGCGGTCGGAGACGCGCGGCAGCTCCGCCACGCGCGGGGATAGGTTCGTGGCGATCGCGTTCAGGAGGGCGAGCAGGTGATCGCCCATCCGGTCGATCGCGGGTGCGTCGAAGCGAGCGCCGTCATGAACGATCGTGAAGGTCAGCTCCGGCCCGTCGCCGGCGAAAACTTCCAACGGGACGGTGGACGCTGCGACGTCGTCGGGGCCGGTGGCGGCGTTGAGAGGATCGCCGGCGATGACGGCGGTCGCGTAGAGCTCGGTCGCGGGCGGCAGATCGTTCCAGGCGAGGACGTCGGCGAGCGGTGTGTCCTCGAAGCGGCGAACGGTGGCCAGCCGGATCCGTACCGCGCTCAGCCAGGCGAGGACGGGCTGGTCCTCGTCGACCAGGACGCGGAGGGGCAGGGCGCTTCGCTTGCCGCGCGCGACGCCGAAGACCACGTCGGGCTCGCTGTTGCGGATCGCCAGCAGCGAAGCCCACGCGGCCGTTACGCAGTCATCGATGCCGATGCCATGTTCGGTCGCGAGGTGGCGAAGCCTGTCGCTGGCCGTTCGCGACAGCCGGAAGCTGCGCCGCGCCCGATCGTTCCCACGCTTCGCCGCGGCGGCCGCCGCCTCGGCGGCCGGGGAGGTCGGCGCGGGCTTGAAGCCGCCTAGCATGCCCTTCCAGAACGTGCTGGCCTGCTCGCCGCTGCCGGCCGGAAGATCGATCTCGCGGATAGGCCGCGCTGGATCGGCGGCGATCGCCGTCAGCACGGCAGCGAGCTGCGCGGCGATCTCGCGGATCGCTTCGTCGCCGACGGCGCCTCGATTGTAGAGGAGCGTCGCGATCTCGCCGCCGCTGCCGATCGCGAGGGTGAGGATCCCATCGACGTCGACATCGGCGTCGAGCGAGACGCCAATCGGCAGGAGGTCGCGCGCGCGCAGCGATGGGCGGCTCCGCAGATCGGGATGTCGGGCCACGAGATCGCGCAGGTACGACGGACGGCCGCGTGATGCCGCCAGCTCGGTTCGCAGTTGCGCGACCGCGGCGTCGAAGCCCGCCGCGTCGTCGATCGCGACGGCCAGCGGTGTTTCGGCGGCCACCAGCTGTTCGAGGCCCACGCGCGCGCGCCGCGCTATGCCGTCGGTCAGCCCGAGATCGAAGCGCGCCTTGCCCCCGCGACGCGCCAGGTAGACGGCGAACCCCGTCACCAGCGCGGTGGGGAGATCCGAGGCGAAGCGCTCGCGGAACGCCACCGGTACCGCGAATGGCTGCGCGCTCGGCGCGCCGCCGCCAGCGGCGGACGCGGCGAACGACAACGCCACCGGCTCGAGGCCCGCGAGCCGGCGGATCCAGAGCGGCTCGCTCCGGGACAGCGCGGGCGCCAGCGCCTGCAATCGCTCGCGTTCCGGCGCCGCCAGGCTGTCCAGGAGCGTCCCCGGCGCGAGGCCGATGCGCTGCGCCGCCTCGGCGGCCGTCAGGTCCTCGCCCGCCTGCGTGGCGA
>DATMZL010000531.1:0-7147 GCA_035607075.1 Polyangia bacterium | reverse complement strand
GTGAACGGCGCAACGCAGCTCGCGCAAGCCGCCGAAGGAGTCGGGAAGAGGCCTTCGACGCACGCGCTGCCGCCCGTGCCGCCGCCGCCCGTGCCGCCGCCGCCCGTGCCAGCGTTGCCCGTCGTACCGGCGTTGCCCGTCGTACCGGCGTTGCCCGTCGTGCCAGCGCCGCCTGTCGTGCCAGCGCCGCCCGTCGTGCCGCCCGTGCCGACGGGGCTGCCCATGATGCAGTTCACGGGGATGACGTTCATGAGGCTGTCGCCGCAGATGCCGTCAGACACAGCGATCGAGATCTGCGCCGCGCCCACCGACGTGCAGGTGAACGTGGTCATCGCCGTCTGCGCGCCCAGCGTTCCGACGCCGCCCGTGGCCGACCAGGTGTACGTGATCGTCTCGCCGTCCGGGTCGGTCGCATTCGCAGCGATCGTGACCGAGCTGCCGACCGTCGCCTGCAAGCGCGAGGCGGACGTGCCCTCGATGAACGGGCACTGGTCAAGCCGGCCGTTGATCGCGACCGAGCCGTTCCCGTGCTGCCGGTGGCACTGCAGGATCACGTTCGCCGTAGCCGTCTGACCGGCCTGGACAACGAAGCCGATCGAGCCCGAACACATCTGGGGGGGCGTCGCGGTCGAGTTCGCAGTCATCGTGACCGTGTAGTTGCCCGGCGTGAGACCGCTGATGAGCGCAGTCGCCTGCGTCGTCCCGGGAGCCGAGACGTCGATGTCACCGCTGGCCGCAGTGGCCGTGCCCGGCGCCGGTCCGGTCACTACGTAATGGACGGTGTTCACGGTGTCTCCGCCCGGGAGGCTCAGTGCGAGGCCGACCGATCCGATGTCGTCCGAATCGGATTTCTTCGAGCAGTTCATGGCCACCGCGCCCGACACGAGCGTGACGGCCGCGATGAGCGTTGCTTTCGAGGCTGCTTTGCGAATCATTTCGAATTCCTCCTGGTGTAAAAACTCTTTCGGGTCTCAGTCAGCGCACAAACACCGACCTTGTCTGCGGCGCTACCTCCCTACAAGGTCCGAGCCAACTCTGTTGATGACCTTGTTACAGTTAATTCAGTTGTTTATTTGATGACTTACAATGCTTCGGCAACGAGCGTTGGTAAGTTCATGTACCGATGTTTGCGCGCAAGATTTCCTGATTCCGGACGCAGGCTCCGATTTCCGGTCGATGCTCAGGGCGCCGGATTCTGGAAGTAGAAGTTGCGCGGCTTGATGGTGAAGGACGTCCACGCGATCGGCATGTCCAGCTCGTCTTCGTCGCGCGGCACGTGCTGCAGGCGGCTCGCGTACCAGACCACCACGTCGGCGCCGTCAATCGGCTCGTCGTTCAACATGAACGACAGGCTGCGGATCGGCGGTGGACACGACGGGGCCAATCGGACTGCCGTGTTCGACGCCGGGAATCGCTCGCACTTGTTCTGCAGGGTGACCCAGAGATCGGAGCCAGCCCACGGTTCCCCCGCCACCGTCATTCCGCGCCACAGGCCCGTGTACGTAGGAGAGATCTGGTAACCGATGCTGCGCCCGTCGTCGTTGGTGATGGTCTTGTCGTACACGACCCACGCGGTCTGCCCGACGGGCGAGAAGACCTGCGCCGTCTCGGTGACGAGCCGGACGAACGAGGTCGTTCCGCACTGGCCGAGGTACGTGCAGGGCGCGTCGGGGCTGGGCGTCTTGGACGGCGCGTACTGAATGCGCGCGACCGCGTCCTGGTCGGGCCCGCCGATGTCGAAGTCCAGGCGATAGTAGAAGTTGTGCATGTGCGACAGCGCGACGACGGGCGGGCTGGCCGTCTCTGGATCGGTGCGCACGCCGTAGGGCAGGTAGGCCGCGCCGGTTCCGAACTCGTTCAGTCGTCCCGTCAACCCGACGGCGGGCTCGATGCTCCCGTCGTCGCGGAACGTCCACCGGTTGATATAGGTGTAGTTCCCGATCTGCGAGGTCATGAAGATCTCGATCGCCTGGGCGACGCGGTAGTTGTTCCCCATCTTCCAGCCGTACCCGCCGTCCTGGGCGCGAACGCAGATCGCGTTCGAGCTGAACAACGTCCCGTTCGGGCACTCAGCCGCTGACAGCGCCAGCGCGATCGCGCCGAGACCGTCGGTGCTCTCGGTGACGTCGAGGAAGCGCGGCTTACCGGTGTGGTAGGGGACGTGCACTTCGGCGATCGTCGCGCGACCGAGCACGGTGTGCGCGACGCCGCCCGCGGGCTGGTAGACGGCCGTGCCGATCGTCAGTCCCTCGCAGACGCGCCGGTAGACGCCGATGCTCCAGCTCGAGCCGGTCGCGAACGTCCGCGAGACCGTGGTTACGAAGGTCTCGGATGGGTCGGTGCACTCCGCGTGGGCGCGGGACATTCCGCCGACCATCAGCAGCAGGAAGCCAACAATGCATCGAGCGTCGAACCGACCACTCATTTCGCGGCACACGCTACACGTGGCCCAAATGGGTGAAGAAACAATTCGGTGTCGGAACTGGCGCGATTCCGAAACCGAACTGTCATAAATGGTCCACTTCGCGGTGATAAGACCGCGCACGCGATGTCGACGAAGAAGCTCTCGTTCCGGCAGGTGGTGGTTTCGGTTCTGGCGGCGGCGGCGTTATGGGTTGGGCCGGCCCGCAGCCTGGCCGCTTCTGCGCCTGACGACCCGAACAAACCCGGCATTCGCAACGCCAACATGCCTTTCGCGGGTCAGCTGTCGTCGCTGTTCAAGATCGACGACGACAATCCCGAGGCGACCGTCCCGACCGCGTACCAACGCAGCGGGAATCCCATCGAGTTCGGTTATTACCTGCAGGATCTCATGGCCAAGGCCGAGGCGGCGGACAAGCGGAACGACCGGCCGGCGAAGATTCGCTTCCTGCGCGCGCTGGCTGCCGCTGTCCCCGATCAGGCGAAGGGTTGGAGCCTGCTCTGCGAGGAGTACGAGAAGGCGAACGATCGGCAGCGTGCGGTCGGCGCGTGCAAGTACGCCATCGATCGTGAAGGCGTCGAGCTCAAGGACTTCCAGCGCTTCGTTCACATGGTCGCGATGAAGGACGGCGATCTCGACAACGACGAGAAGACGGCGTTGAACGAGACGCTCGCGCACCTGGACAGGATCCCGGAGCTGACCGTGCCGACCGCGCAGATGCGCTGCGAGGCGGCGGTGAAGACGAGTGACCGGAAGACGATGGAGGCCTGCACGGCGGTCCTCGCGAAGGCGGCGCCGAACGACCCGAAGACGATCGTCTTTCAGTGGTCGCTGGCGATGATGCGGGGGGAGCGCGACGACGCGCGCCAGCTGATCGATCGCGCGCGCGGCGCCGGCTTGGCGACGGAGGCGATCGAACGGATGAACAACCTCACGGCGCACGCGCGCTGGACGCGACTCCAGGTCTCGCTCCTGGGCGCGTTCGGAATCCTGTCGGTCGTGGGCGCGTATCTCGCGCTGCGCCGCTGGCAGGACGCGCGCCGCCTCGGCGCTACCGCTGCCGCGGCCCCGCTGCCGCCCGGCTGACCGGAATCACTTCTGCGGTTGCGGCTGACCGGGCTTGGTCTGACCGCAGGGGCACGACGAGTCGACGTCGCACGTGAACGTGTTGTTCGCGACACCGAGCGGAGAGGTCGGGCTGCCGAACAACTTGAGCGCGGTGCCCGGCGGACCGCCCTCGAGGCCCGCGTTGTAGGCGGCGAGGCACGGCCCGTTTGGCGGCTTGATGCCCTTTCCACAGACGGGCGCCGGGATGGTCCCGCAGAAGCACGGCGAAGGATCGTTGCCCACGGCGCACCCCGTGGTCCGCACGCAGCGCAGGATCGCTTCGCAATTCGCGCGCAGCTTCGGGTCCTCGAAGCCACAGCAACCGGTCTGGCCGTTGACCTTGATGTCACCGCTCGCCTGCGGCGCGATGTAGCTCGCCTCGCAGAACTTGGCCTTCGATTCCTTCCGGCAGCTCGAGCAGGCGGCGCCTGCGATGTCGACGCAGCTGCTCGCCCGGGACTTACGCCAGGCGGACACGACGCCGCCGGTCACGCCGACGAACAGCGCCGCCACCAAGAGAATGGTTATCGTCCTCGGCGAGAAACGCGTCATGGTTCGATTCGCTCCGGCTCCCTCTTACGGAAGGTGGAGGCGATTCGTCAACTACCGAAATGAGCTAGGAGGAAGCCAAAAAAAAGGCGCGCCTCCGTTCGAGGAGGCGCGCCATCGCTTGTTACATTACTGTTTCGATCGACTTACGGGAACGTGATCGGGCAGCCGTTGCCGGCGCTCACCTTGTAGCGCGCGACGCCCGCCGGCACGTTGACGAAGTTGTTGTTGTGGATGATCGGGTCGATGATCGACGTGTCGCCGCTGGTGCAGCGGCCCGTCGCCAGGTTGCACGGTCCGGTCGAACCCGCGCAGTCGCCGTCGCCCGCGCAGGTGGCCGGGAGGCCCATGCACGTCGCCAGCGCCGTCTCCTGAGCCGTCAGGTTCGGAGACGTGAAGCCGACGGTCGGATCCTCGAACGAGTTCAGCCAGAGCGCGCGGGTCAGCTGGTACAGCGTGCCGACGCCGGTCACGAACGTCTGGACGTTGGCGTCGGTGGGCTGCACGCCCATGATCCGCAGGGACAGGTTGTTGAACGGCGCGACGGTGTCGGCGCCTTCACGACCGGCGTAGCCGATGCTGCAGGGGCTGGTCTTCACGAGGCAGCCGATCTGCTGCGTGTCGGTCGCGAGGCGGCAGGGCGCGGTCGACGTGGCCTGCTTCTTCGAGTTGTCCGGCCGGACCATGTGCAGACCATAGTAGCGGCGAGCGAAGCGCCGTAGCTGGGTCGCACCGGGGAAGCCGGGGTTCTGGTAGTTGTCGAGGATGGCCGACATGTTGCCGACGTTGTTGACCGGCGTGAGGTTGAACGAGCGCGGCTCCTGCGCACCGAGCGCGCCACCACCCCAGCTGTCATAGAGGCAGTCGAAGCGGTTGGGCTGCGCGACGTTGTTGAGCGCCAGGCGGCAGAGACCGCCGGCCGCCTTGAGACCGCCGTCGGTGCACACCATGATGCGGCCCGGGAGCTGGTTCACGACGCCGCGAGCGCCCGTCGTGTTGCACAGACCACCGCCGGCCGCGGGGAACGGGGGCGACGGCAGCGTGCCCGGAACGACCGAGCCGGCGATCGACGCCGTATCCGACGGCAGGTAACCCCACTGCGCGATCACCGTCGCGGGCGAGACTTCTTGCGGGATGGAGATCGGGAGGACGACGCCGAGGCAGCGCTGGCGCGACGCGAGCGACGGGTTGCCCTGGACGTCAGCCTGGAGGGCGGTGCCGGTCGGATCGGTCGAACCAGCGGGCATGTGGCCACGGCCCTGCGGCGAGGTCTTCTCGCGCTGCGGGTAGTTTGCCGGGCGCGCGCCAGCGGGCTGGCCGGTGGCGTTCACGTAGCAGGACAGGTCGCTGTTGTTCGGCAGGCTGCCCGGCTGACACACCTCTTCATACGGCGTGCGGTCCGCGGTCAGCGCCGTGTTGCAGGCGCGGCGGTACGGGTCGAGATCCAGGCCGTCGGAGAAGCCCTTGTTCTGGGCCGCGGTGCCGGCGTTGCAGAAGGGGCTCGCCGTCGACGCGAAGTCGGAGATCTCGGGATTGAACGGGCTGAACGCGGTGCTGCGCAGCGTGGTGAACGGCGGCACGGTGATCAGACCGACGATCGCCTGGAAGGCGTCGGTCGTGCCCGACAGGTCGTCGCGGCGGAAGGCGTGCTTGAGCTTGCAGATGTTCGGCGCGACGCACTGGCCGGCGGTCGTGTTGCACGTCTGACCCTGCGGACAGTCCGAGTTCTGCGTGCAGGTGATCGCCGTGTTCACCGTGCAGACCGGGTTGCGAACGATCTGGGTATACGACGCGAGCAGGACGCCGCGGACCGGGTTCGAGCAGTCGATGCGGGCCGGGTTCCGGACGCAGTTACGCGCCGCGCCGCTCGGCGCCTGGTGCTTGCACACGCCGGCGTCGCAGAACTGACCGGCCGGACAGAGCATGCCCGAAGCGCAGGCGGCGCCGTCAACCGTCAGCGTCGAGCCCTGGCAAACGTACGTACCGTCGGCGTTGAACGTGTTCGGATCGTTGCTCGCCTGGGGAACGTTGATCAACGTTCCCGCGCTGGTGTGGTTCATGCCGCCGTAGATCTGCCGGAGCACGTCCACCCAGTCGTCCGAGCCGGCGCCGTTGCCGTTGTCGAACGTGTACGTCCCGTCGGGGCTGCAACCCTGGGCTGCCGTGCAGCCGGCGATCGAACCACCGATGTTGCAGAACTGGCGAGCCGTATCGCAGGTCGTGCCGCCCGCGGCCGCGCACTGCGCGTCCGTCGTGCAGAGCACGAACACGTTCGGAACGCCCGTCAGCTGGAGCGCGCTGATGTCGTCGGCGCAGGCGCCGCCCGAAGGGTCGGTGTGCTGCGCGTTCTTCGCGAGGATCGAGAGACCGTCGAGACCGAGCAGAAGCTGGCGCGACGCCGTGGTGCACTGCGCGTTGTTCAGCTGGCGCGACATCGGCGCGATGTGCTGCGTCCCGGCTGCCATCGCGGCCTGGCCCAGGCCCGATCCGCCGCCGGCGTACGTCAGCGGCGCGGCGGCCGGGCACATGCCCAGGCTTTGAACCGTCACCACTTCGAGGGTATCGGAGCCTCGCAGCTGGGCGGACGCCTTCCCGGCGCCACCCGCCACCAACAGGAAAGCTGCTCCCGTGATCAGTGTTCTCGTTCTCATCAGAATCCTCCGTTTGGACTAACGCGTGCGGAAAAGTCCCCACAGTGGGACCCGTCCTGCGACGCCTGCACACAGCAAGGGCCATTCCAGACGAAGGACGATCCCCGAGGGAGCGCGACGAACCGGTCTTTGCGCGGTCTTTCTGCGCAGTTACTCGCTCAAAACAGCGCCCGATCGGCGCGCGAGCGGGCCATCGATCCATCGCTCTGCCGTTCGATCTCCGGAGAGATTTACTCGATTATCGGACAGTCGCGCGGAGCGGCTACGGCAGCAGCTCGCACTGGTCGTAGTACGGCGGAAGGCGTTCCTGATTTTGGAGACGCTGCCGCAGGTAGCTGAACACGGACATGCCGGTGGCGATCGCGCCCTTCAACTTCCACGCGGTGACATTGTCCGCGAAGACCTTCGGGTCGTCCGG
>DATMZL010000177.1:0-2147 GCA_035607075.1 Polyangia bacterium | reverse complement strand
CTCGGTCCAGCGATCTATCGGCTGATCGACCTTCGGACCGAGCACGATGTCGAGCGCGACGTAAAGCCACATCGGCTGCGCCGTCATGCGCAACGCATGGTCGCGCAACGTCATCCGCCCCGGCCCGCGCGCCAGTTTTTCGGGTAAGAACATCTCGCCCCACTGGTCGATCGGCCGATCGACTTGCGGGCCCAGCACGATGTCGAGCGCGAGGTAGAGCCAGAGCGGTTGCGCCGTCATCCGCAGCGCGTGCTGGCGCAACGTCATCCGCCCGGGCTGCCGCGCCGCCGCGTGAAGCTGTCCCCCGACGACGCGATCGACCGCGTCGCGCACGCGCGTCGAGCAGTTGTCGAGAAAGTAGTCGTATTTGTAGAGGCGATTCTCCGGCCGCGCGTTCACCTCCAGCGCCGCCTGCAGCGCCGCTTTCTCTTCGGCAGTCAGGTTCAGCTCCTGGATCGTGATGCTGCGGTTCTCGCGCCGGTACTCGCCGACCACGCGCGCCAACGGCGAGACCGACAACCAGTAGTTCAACCGCCCGCCCAGAAAATCGAAGATCAATCGCGGCGAATCGAACTTGAACGTGCCGAAGTTGTAGACCTTGTCGGTCAGCGCCGCCTGATCGCGGATCCAGATCGCGTTGTGCCCGAAACGGAAGAACGGGTGATCGCCCGGCCCCATCGTCATGACGAAGACGCGCAGCGGATCGGGCGCGGCCGCAGCCGAATCGGGCGCCGCCGGCGGCAGCGGGGCCAGCGGCCCGGGTGGTGCCATCTCCGGCGCGCCGACCGCCGGGCGCGCCACGCCCAGCGCAAAGACAGCGAGAGCACCCGCGATCGCGCGCACCGACATCGCCATCAGGCTAGCGCAGGTCCCGGCGCACCGCCTCCCTAGACCGGATCCTTCTCGCCCGCCAGCAGCCGTTCCACGGCCTCCTTGTCGATCTGGCCGCTCGTCAGATCGAACCCCACCTGCACGGCGAAGCGAACGCGCATCTGCCCCTCGTCCCTGGAGAGGTTGATGAAGTCCGGCGGGTGCGACGGGTCGACCGGCGCGTCCGGCCGCAAACACGGCGACCGGTGATGCCCCGTGACCAGCTCGACGTAGCCGAAGCGATCGTCGCGCGCGATGATCCCCTCCTGGACCCGGCGCAGGTCGAGATGCTGGACCTTCCAGGAGCTGTCGTCGCCCCAGTAACAACCCCAGACGAAGCCGAAGTCGCCGGTCGGCCATTCCTTGTCCGCGTCCCAATACTTGCTGCCGGGAATGACGCTGCCGTCATTCACGTCGCACCAGTCCGGGACGTAGAACCCGACGGGACAGAAGCCGTAGCCGGGGTCCTTCTCGTTCTCCTCCGCGATGATCTCGCCGGTGGCGAGGTCCATCACCGCGGTCACCGTGTAATCGCGCGAGATGAGGGCCAGCTCGCGCGCACCCTGGCGGAACGGCTCGAACGTCTGCAGCATGTTGTTGTAGGTGCGCAGGTACTCGCCGACCCGTTCCGCCTGGTTCTCCGGGCGCCGGCGAAAGACCTCGACGCGCGTCGAGTCCCACGTTCCGGGCCGGTTCTTCACCGCGGACGTCTTGACGAAGTAACGATCGCGCGGCTTCTGCCGAGACGGAATCTCGAAGTCGGTCGTCACCGCGTGCTCGCGGACCACGAAGCCCCGGTTGTGATACTTGGCGGCCCAGTTCGTCGTGCCGTCTTCGAGCGTCTTCACGGCAAACGCGGCGATCGCCGCATCGGCCTCGGCGCGGGTGCGGAAGCAGCCGAAGAACATGTCCTCGGCGCGTCCCTCGTGAACGCCGTAGATCCGGAACACGATGTCGCCGCGCATCCCGCAACCCTGCGCGAACCTCACGGCGCGCGCAAACCGGACAGGGATGTCGCGGTTGCTCGGAACCGGTTTATCGAGACGCGTGTATTCTCGGGATCATGGCCGCTGGCACACAGCTTGCGCGTGTGGACGAGAATATGAACCGCTCGGTCATTGTTGCGGGCAGCTCGCTGTGGGCGACGGTGTCGTTCAACCCCGACCCACGGGTCATGCAGCTCGATCCGACGCTGTACGCACCGATACGCTGACGCGCGCATGGGGTGGCGTCGCCGCGGCAGGTCCGGAATCTGGAACGTCTCGCGGGGACCCGTG
>DATMZL010000211.1:0-4528 GCA_035607075.1 Polyangia bacterium | reverse complement strand
ACGGTGTACGGATCTGGTGAATCTCCGTCGCTGTGTTCGCGCGCCCGTGTCGTCCGCGGCGGGTACGGCGCTTGCTTAGCGTCGCGTCGTCATGAAGCTGAAGCGATTGGCCACGGTTGTAGGGCTGGGGATTGTGATGGCCTCGTGTGGCGGGGACGGAGGTGCCACCGGGCCGGGCGCCTCCGGTCTCGAGAAGTCCAGGCCGTGGAGTGGCCTGACGACGGCGGAAAAAGGAGCGCTATGCGACTGGGTAGCGGGAAAGTTCGGGGGATACGGGATGACGATCGATTGCGGGAACGGCACCGGCATCGCATCGAACTCCAGCCAGCAGGGCTGCATCGACAGCGTCCCCGCGAGCTGTGGCGCGACGGTGGCCGAGTACGAGCAATGTGCGAACGACGCCACTTGCGAAACCGGTCCGTTCCCACCGTCGTGCGCTCCCCTCATCGCGTGCGCCAAGTAGTCGCGCTGGCAGGGCCGTTGGTGGTGGTGCTGGCGCAGCCGGTTGCCTTTGCACAGCAGCCGTCACCACCGGTCGCGCCCGCGGCACCGGCGGCTGCATACCGGCTGGCGGTAACCGGCAGCGCTTCCGTCGGCATGGCGGGATGGGGAAGCGAGCTCGCCGGCATCTCCGAGGTCGGCGCGCGCGTGCAGCTGCTTCCGTGGCTGGGCGTCGGGCTCTCGTACCTGCACCTCACCGACAGCCACAACGAAAACTACCCGCTCTTCGAGCTGGACGCGCTCGAGGTCTCCGCCGCGTGGCGCCCGGTGGTCGGCCGGTGGTTCGACCCGTTCGTACAGGCGGGCGTGGTGGCCGTTCTCGGCTCTCGCGGCGGACCGGACAACGACACCTCGTCGCGATTCGGGCTCGAAGGAACGGCGGGGTTCGATTTCGTCGTCTCGAGACCTCCGGCACGTCTTCGGTTTGCGGTGGGCTTGCACGGACGTTCGGGCTTCACGAACCGCTCCTGGACGATGGCGGGACTGCATATCGAGCTCAGAATCTGAAACCGGCGTGGTCGACGGCGCGACGCAGGACCGGTTGATTCCGTCGAAGAACCCCGATCCGCGTCATCAAGCTCGACAGCGGAAACTTCGGGGTGTTCGACCGCAACGGCCGCGTCGAAGCGATCAGGCAGGCGTCCCCGAGCACCTCGACCTGCGTGTCGAGGTGCAGGAGTTCGTCACCCGCGGCGATCTGTCGAACGCGTTCCACCTCAGGCCAGCGGCGGCGAGCCGTGACGGTTGCGCTGTGGTGGTCGAGGCGCTTGCGGCTCCATCAACCGGTGGGATAGTTCGACACGGAGGCGGAAGATGGAGGTGGAAGATGGACCATGAAGCGTTGCTCGTGGTCAGCACAAGGGGAGAATCGATCGGGAAGGTCATCCACTACGACGGAGACGAGACGTTCCTCGTCGAGCGCGGGACGGTGTTCCCCAACGACTTCGAGTTCCACTATGAAAGCACCACCCGCGTCAGCGAAGACGGCGCGCTCGTCTACACGTTGACGGAGTACTCCGAGGACGAAGAAACGCGACGCTAGCCGCCCGCGCCTCGTCAGCCGCTTGCTGATTCCGACGGCGCCGCCTGGAACGTCGCGCAGAACGGCTCATCTTCCTGCGAAACGCCCAGGAGGATGTCGTGAACGGAGTCATTCTCGAGCCCGCCGCCCAGAAGCTTGCAGACGCGTCGTCGAAACCACCATTCCTTTACCAACTCGGCCCCGAGGGTGCGCGCAAGGTCCTCGATGACATTCAAGCCGCGCCCATTCGCAAGCTCGACGTCGACGAGAAATGGCTGACCGTTCCCGCCGATGTCGGCGACGTCAAGGTCCGCATCGTCAAGCCGGTCGGCGCCGCGGCGACGCTGCCGACGGTCCTGTACATGCACGGGGGCGGGTGGATTCTCGGCAATGCGGGGACGCACGATCGTCTGGTTCGTGAATTCGCGGTCGGCGTGAACGCGGCGATCGCGTTCGTCGAATACACGCGCTCGCCGGAGGCGCATTACCCGGTGGCGATCGAGCAGGGCTACGCCGTAGCCCGCTGGATCGTCAAGAACGGCGCCAAGGAGGGTCTCGACTCCCAGCGCTTCGCCGTCGCTGGCGACTCCGTCGGCGGAAACATGGCCACCGCGCTGGCCATCATGGCCAAGCAGCGCGGCGACGTCAGTTTCGTGCACCAATCGCTCTACTACCCCGTCACGGACGCTGCGCAGAATACGGCCAGCTACAAGCAGTTCGCGGAGGGGCCGTTCCTCACCGCCAAGAACATGGCCTGGTTCTGGGACGCCTATCTTCCCGACGCCAAGAGGCGACTGGAGATCACCGCGTCGCCCCTTCGTGCGTCGCTGGAAGAGCTCTCAGGTCTGCCGCCGGCGTTCATCATCGTCGACGAGAACGACGTGTTGCGCGATGAGGGCGAGGCGTACGCGCGCCGGCTGATCGAGGCCGGCGTACCCACGACGATCGTGCGGTACGACGCCATCCTCCACGACTTCATGATGCTGAATCCTGTTCGCGAGACGCAGGCGACGACAGCCGCCGTCGAGCAAGCGATCGCCGTGCTCCGCAAGGCGCTGCAGGCCAGCCCGATCGCCTGACGGCCGCGGCGCTTGCAGCCCCGTCGCGCGGTGGGATAGTTCGCGGGGCTCGTTCATGACGACGTCAGGCCCGAGGAATGTTGCGGCGATCCTGCTGGCTCTCGCCGGAAATGCACGCGGCGTGGATGGCGGGACGAGCGCGAATCCAAACGCTCATGGCACCGGCGTCCTCTGCCTGCGCAAGCTGCCCGCTTCGATCGACTTCGCCACCGAAGGTAAAGGCGGCTCCGGCTATCGTTATGAAGATTCGGGGGAGGCGAGGGCGCGCCGGATGGCCGCGCCCAAACAGCTGGAGGTCAGTGTCGACCGCGGCGTCGTTGTGATCGTCGACCAGAAAGCGGGAGCGTGCATCGACGGGTTGGCCCTCGACGCGAAACACGTCGTGCGCTCGGTTCGTCCGGGCGTCAGCCGGCAGTGGGGTCGCTTCTCCTTCGAACCCGGTCAAACGATTCTCGAGCTCCGCTACGACCCCTTCTACGGCAACGTCCACATCAGCCCGCCAATACGGCCAGCAGCGACGCCGGTCGAAGCGGCGTCCTGCGCCGTCTGCGCGACGGCTTTCCCTGTGAAGAAGAAGCAGAACCTGGACGTCGGCGGACTCGCTGGCCACCCGCCGGTTCCACGCGATCGGCGCGACCCCGACGCTTCAGGAAAGCCCAGCAAACCCCGTCAGTGACCGAGCGGGACGTCCTCGCGCGCGACGCCCGGGAACTGCAGCACGTAGTCGGGGCCGCAGGCGCGGGCTGGGGTTTGAAAGCCGGCGGGCAGCTCGCCGCGAAGGGCGCGGGCCGCCAGATCGAGGGCGGTCATGCTCGTCAGCTCGTAGCTTTCGGGCGTGCGCAGGCGCGCCGCCGCGACTTGGCCGGCGGCGTCGCGCGCCTCAGCCCACAGGTGGCTCGTGCGCTGGGCGCGCTCGGCGGCGGTCGGGCCGGCCGGCCCGCGGCGGACGCGCGCTTCGAGCGCGCGTTTGACGGCGGCGCTCGCGAGCAGCGGACCGAGCGCGCGCGCCGCGCGTAGTCCCGTCCGCACCGCCAGAGGTACGGCGGCGTAGACCTCGACGTTCGGGATCCCGGTCGTGTGATAGGCGGTCGCGACGTCGCCCCAGGGAATCGTGATCGCGGTGCGCGCGCCGAGCTCCGGGCCGAAGTCGATGCGGCGGCTGCGCCAGCCGCTCGGCACGTGTGTCAGCTGGCCCGCGCGCCGCACGAGCCCGCCGCGGTGCGCATTCTCGATCGTGGTCAACGCCGTCCCACGCGACATGCGCGTTCCCGCGGAGAACGCGAGCGCCAGGTGGGTTGCCGACGGGAGGCGCCGCGCCACGTGCGCGGCCAGACAGTCCGACGGGACCACGTCGAAGCCCGCACCGGGCAACAGCGTGACGCGCGCGGCGCGCGCCTCCGCGTCGCGGCCGGCCACCTCCTCGAGCACGGCGATCTCTCCCGTGATGTCGAGGTAATGGGCGCGCGCGCGCAGGCAGGCGGCGACGAGCGGCGCCGCCGTGCGCGAGAACGGGCCCGCGCAGTTGAGGACCACGGTCATCCCGGAGAGCGCCCGATCGAGCGCGGCGGCGTCATCGAGCGCGACCGCGCGGTGGTCCCGTCCGAGCTCCGCGGCGAGCGTGGCCACCGCGTGCGCGTTGCGTCCCGCGAGCACCGCCCGCGTGCCGGCGGCGGCGGCCCGGCGCGCGACAAGCTCGCCGGTGTATCCGTTCGCCCCGTAGATGAGCAGCGCCATCGATCTGTTTATGGCATGAGAAGCCGCGCCGCCGACTTGACGGCACGTGATCGTGGCCTAATTTCGCGTGGGAGCGAGGGCACCCATGCGGATCTCAGAGGACAACCTGAAGGGCAAGACGGTGATCACGGCCGACGGCCTGGCGATCGGCGAGGTCATTTCCATCTATCTCGAGAGCGATACGTGGACCGTG
>DATMZL010000212.1:0-8268 GCA_035607075.1 Polyangia bacterium | reverse complement strand
GGAAAATCCGTGCAGAGGCCGGTGCACGGCTTCACCGTCATCGAACCGCCGAACCCACCGAGCCCTGTCGCGGCGCTGCCGCCGGTACCGCTGCCGGCGTTCTCCTTGACGCCGGCGCATCCGAGCGCCAGCACCATCGCGCCAAACAATGGGCCCCGGGAGAGCTTCATCGGCCCCTCACATCTAATGTCCTGATCTAAGCCAATTTGCTGCTGACAGACGCTGCCTGAAAGGCGCTACCTGAAAAAGCGCGGCGCGCCCCGCCCGAGCGGAAGCGCGCCGCGAAAGGGTCCGGACCGCTACTGGATGAAGTACATGTCGTCGATCCAGAAGTCGTAGGTCTCGCCCTTGTCGACCGACTGGATCTGAATCGAGGTCACGTCCTTCGGGTTCCAAGCGAAGACCGCGCCCCAGCCTTCCTGGTGGAAGCCGGTGTCACCCCACTTGATCGTGATCTGCTTCCAGTTGCCGTTGGTGGGCAGGTTGAACTGCTCGCCCCAGTCGTCGCTGCACTTGTTGGTCGAGCTCTCGACGCAGTCACCGCCGTCTTCGACCTTGGTCTCGTCGCTCATCGGGAACTTGATCCGGAGCATCGTGTCCGACCCGGTCGTCGCCATCGCCCAGAACGTCACGCCGGTGTACGCCGTCACGTCGTACTTCACCTTCTTGCCGGTGTACGTGCCGCCGTCGGGAACCATCGGCTGGTTCAGATCGGCGCCGATGCCGGCGCCCCAGACCGTGCAACCCGTCCACGAACCGTGAAGCGCCATCGAACCGAGCGTCGCGTCGTGCACACCACTCGGCGGGGCCGCGCCGATGTACTTCATCGTCGTGTCCATAGCCGCGGGCACCTGCGTGCACGGCGTCATGTCGTTGTACGTGTACCAGTAGCCGTTGCGGGGCGGCGTCCCGGCCATCACGACGGTCGCGGCCGTGAGGTCCTCGAAGTCGCTGATCTTGTTTGCCTCCATAAGCACCGGGCCGCTGCCGCCGCTGCCCGTCGTACCCGCGTTGCCCATGGTGCCGCCGCCGCCGGTGTTGCCGGCGGTTCCGGTGGAGCCCGCCTTACTGTCGCCGCCGCCGCAGCCGCCGCCGCTGACGGTCGTGCCCACGGTCAAAAAGATGTAAGCCGCCGCAAGTGTAATGAACGACCAATGACGCATTTTCATTCGAAGGACCCTTTCAGTCGGTTAGGTTATTCCGCGCAGCGACACCAACTGGCGGTCGCATGCGCGCCTTGTGGATAACTAGAGCACCCACAAGCAACCACAGCAGACCGAATCAGTCAAGCGTGAGCCGATCCGCGCATGTCGTGACACGACCGCGGCTTCCAGCGTTTTCGCGCTTTTTTACACCAACGTTTTAGCGAGGTTCGCGGCGAAGCTCGGGGAACAGGCCGTCCATCATGTCGGCCAGCTCGGAGCGACCGGCCGTGAAATGCCCGGCCAGATCGCGCGCGAACTCACGCGCGCTCTGGTAACGTTTGCTGGGATCGAGCGCCAGCGCCTTCTTGAGGACGTCCGTCGCGATGGGCGGCAGCGCGGCGAGCTGATTGAACTCGGTGTTGGCGGGACCGATCGCCGCCCGGACCAGACGGTTGAACATCGTCTCGTCCTGATAAAAAAACTGCGCCGTCAGGCAGTAGTAAAGGACGACCGCCGCTGAGAAGAGATCGGAGCGGAGATCGACGGTCTCGCCGCGCGCCTGCTCGGGAGACATGAAGCTGACGTTGCCCTTGATCATGCCGACCTCGGTGCGGCTCATGCGGCCTTCCGCCTTCGCGATGCCGAAGTCGGACAGCTTCACCTCGCCGCGCGCCGACACCAGGATGTTTCCCGGCGAGACGTCGCGGTGAACGATCGCCAGGTTCCGTCCGTCGGGATCCGTCTTGGCGTGCGCATACGCGAGCGCCTCCAGCGCTTCGTGCATGATGTAGAAGGCGACCGGGACGCTCAGCGACTTGCCGAACACCTCGACGTGCCGGCGCACCAGGCGTTCCAGATCGCGCCCGTGGATGTACTCGAGCGCGAGGAAGTACTCCTCGCCGACGCGCCCGAAGTCGAACACGGGGACGATGTTCGAGTGCACGAGGCCGGACTGCAGGCGACCTTCGTCGATGAACTGGTTGACGGCGTCGCGGCTGCGCGCGAGGTGCGGGTGCATGCGCTTGACGACGAAGTAGCGGACGAAGCCCTCCGCGCCGTGCGCGGCGGCGATGAAGATCTCCGCCATCCCGCCCTCGCCGATGCGTTCGAGCAGGCGGTAACGGCCGAGCGTGACGCCCGGACCGGCAGGCGGCGTCTCCAGCGCGGCGGCCGCGGGCGCGGCGGCGGCCGGTGTGGGCACGTCGGCGCCGGGCGCGAACCCCGCCTGCCCGGCAGGCCGCAGGTCCTTCGTCCGTTCGATCTGTTGCTTGGTGGGCGGGCGCGGGCGCTGGCCGCTGCCCATCGGCCGCGTGATCACCATCGGGTTGTCGCTGTCGACGCGGGCGGCGCGACGCCGGCCCGAGAGCTGAATGATCGAACCGGCGATGCCGAGCAGCAGCCCCGACGCGGCGATGAGCAGACCGAGGTTCGAGCCGGCCGGCGCCGGCGCGCGCGTCAGCGCCGCGTTCAGCCACAGCCCGCGATCGAGCGGGATCGCCAGGCCGGCGCGCCCCTCGTCCAGCGTGACGACGCCGCCTTCGCCCGCGCGCTCCTCGCGCCCGACAAGCGTCGCCAGCGTCGTCTGCGCGGCGTCGGGTCCGGCCGACGCGAGCAGCCGCTTACCGTCGGAGAGCGCGACGGCCGTCCCGGCGCCGTCGGCCACCGCCTGCAGCGCGGCGCGTTCGAGCGGGACGCCGAGGATCACGACGGCGCCCGACGCGTGCTTGCCGCGCGGGACGCGCGCCGCCGCGACCATGAACGCGCGTCCCTGGAACGCAGTGACGCCCGAGGCGACGCCGGCCTCGCGCGCCTGCCGCACGGTGGACGTACCGCTCAGATCCGCCGTGCTGGATCCGATCATCGCGATCGCGCCGCCGGCCGTGACCAGACCGGAGAGAGGGAACTCCGATCGATACGGCGCCCACCAGTCTTCGTTCTCGAGCAGATCCTCGAACGTGTGCACGTCCGCGTCTAGATCGAGGCCCGACACGATCTCGGACAGGCGGGCGGCGGCCATCGCCTTCGGCTCGAGCGCGCGCGTCGCACCCGACAGCGCCTGGTCGACGCGGCCGCGCAGCGCCGTCGCCGTCGCGCGCTGATCGTCGCCGTTGCCTCCGCCGCCGATGGAGTGCGTTCGTGCGACCACGCCGGTCGCGATCAGCAACACGCCGACCACCAGCAACAACGCGCCGATGGCGCCGGCGCCGCGAGCGGGCACGCGCTCCTGTTTCTGAGCGGCGCCTGCCTGCGGCTCACTCATCGTAGGAACCGTACGCCTGGCCGCGCTTGTTGAGGTGCGGCCGGACGGACATCGCCTCCGATGCGAACGTCACCGTGCCGCCCTTCGCCGTCACGTCCACCTGCTGCGACACCGGCTTCAGCGTGGGGCTCCAGAGCACGATCCGCCGGTTTCCCACCGGCACGCCCGAGAGCGAGAACGAACCGTCGGCGGCGACGCGCGTCCAGTGGTTGTTCGGAACGACGAGGACGTCGGCGCGCATCTTCGAGTGGATGTTGCAGAAGATCTCGACGGGACCGGGCTTCAACAAGACGACCGGCGGCGACGTCTCGCCGCCCTTGACCGAACCGAGATCGAACGAATTGCCGGACGCCGTCGAGAACACGTTGTGAATGACGGTGTCCTGGTTCGGGAACACCAGCTTCGTCCCCAGCGGCACGACGACGACGCGGGGGGCGAACTGCTTGTCGCGCTGCTTGATCTCGACGGTGTGGCCCTTCGCGCTGGACCGCAGCCCGTCGATGTAGACGTACGCCTCGCCGATCTGGCCGCCGCTGGTCTTCACCTTCCCCGTGACAGTGGCGGCCTCGTGCCCGCCTCCGCCGCCGGTGTCTTTGCTCGACTCGCTCGAGCTCGCGCTCTTGGGCATGACCGACGACGGTGATGGCGGCGGCGGCAGCGCCGAGACGTCGCCTCCTCCACCGCCGGCGCGCAGATACTTCAGCACGACGTCGTACCGTTGCTGCTCGGCCTGCATCAGCTGCAGGATCAGCTGTCGCTGGTCGGCCAGCTCCTGCTTCAGGCGGTCGATCTCGCCCTGCACACGCGCGATGTCTCCGGGCGCGGCGTCGCCCGCCGCCCTCACCGACAAGGGTGCCAGCGCCAGTGCGCAGGCCACGGCTCCGCCGAATAACGCAGTAATCATCTTCGTCGGAACCCCGAGAAGGGTTCCGAACCTCCCGCGATGGGCTCGGCCAAGCAAAGCTCGGCCTCGCCCGACACGAATCATCATCCGCATCCCGATCCTTCCGTCCGGAGTTCTGGAGTTTCTTCTATGCATGGTCATCGCGTCAAAAGCCCATCACGAGGCTGGTGGTGAACACGTCGTTCTTCACCGTCGGAATACCATCGTATTCGCCGTTTTTCAGGTACTCGGCCTTCAGGACCGCACGCGTCGTCAACACCCAGCGCAGCCCGACCGTCGCACGCCAGGACTTCGTGAGGTACAGGCGCTGATCGCCCAGCCAGACAGCGGCGTTGCGGAACTCGCCCCGGCCGAGCACACCGAATGACGAGGTCAGCATCGCGTCCAGCTCGAGGTACCCGCCCTGGTGCAGATCCAGACCGTACACGCCCTGCGACGGCTCACCGTCCGCGTGGCCCTTCATCCACTGCCCCTTCAGGTCGACCGGGCCCCAGTGCCCCAGCAGATCGAAGCCGTAGAACCACATCCAATGATCGGTGTCGGTCGCGCGGTCTTGCGGGCCGGCGCTGCCCGAGGCGCCGATCTCGAGCGAGAACGGAAACCGGATCGCCAGCCGGCCGCTGCCGGTCTTGCCGCGGTTGCTGTCGATCTCGTCGTAGAAGTGGAACTGCTCGGTCGTGTTCGACCCGTTGGTCAGCGCCAGCGCGATCACCAGCCAGTCGCCCGACCCGAACTTCGTGCGCACCTTCAGGCCCAGCGCCGTGCCGGTCGTGTAGCGCGCCATCAGCGACGGCGTGATGCCGAAGCGCTTGTCGGACTTTCGATCGCGGTACTCGATGCCGAAGACCGGCTCCATCTTGCCGGCGAAGATCGACGTACGCTGCGAATCGGTCGGCAGCCATTCCACCTGCGCGATGTCGACGTCGAACGAATCGCCGAGCGCGAAGTCGTTGCCCGTGCGCGGCGTGAAGTTGATGCTCGCCGACACCAGCGCCGTCGGCGTCAGCGCCGACCGCAGCGTCAGGTTCACCTCGTTCGCGATGAAGCCCGGCGCGCCGCGCGAGTTGATGCTGTCGAACCGGGTCACGCCGGGCGCGGGGCCGAGGTCGGCGACCTCGCCGCGCGAGTTGACCGCCGGTGACAGGATGTCGCCCAGAAAGACCCAGCCGAACTGGCTGTAGCCGGGAAAGAAGACGTGCCCGAAGTCCTCGATGTAGCCCGAACCGTTTCCTTGCGGCACGAAGAAGCCAAAGTCGACGTAGCCGCCGACCTGCACCGTGGGCTGGTTGTTGCGGATCAGCGCTTCCGACTGAGCCAGCCGCTGCTCGAAGGCGGCGTTGTCCAGCACGATGCCCGCGGAAGAATCGTCGCTCTCTTCCTCTTCGGCGGTGCCCTGGGCCCGCAAGCGCATCGGAATTCCGGTGACAGCCGCCATCAGCACGGCCGCGAGGATGTAGCGCCTGGACGCTTGAGGTTTCAGCACGCGCGGCTTTCGACCCGCAAACGCGTAGGGGCAGCTACGTGCTGAGGACACACTGTTGGCAAGTGGCATTACCCCCCGGGCGAACATTATCAGCCGTCGATATGCGCAAACTACAAGCAGAAAACGGCAGAGCTGGGCGGCAACTGAATGCCCCTTTCGTCGCGTTCGACGCACCGGGCCGGAACCAGCGGAAAACCGCCCGGGCGCTCGGCGATGTTCGGCTGCCTGCTGCCGTACCAGGAAACTGCCGATTGGAGGTACAGTGGAACGCCGAGCAGCAATGCAGCACCCCGCGCAGGCGTCATTCCGCCTTTCTCTTTCGGTGGAACCCTCGAAGGGTTCCACACCTCCCGCGAAGGGCTCGCGCGGGCGAAGCCCGCGCTTCCCCACGCGTCTCCTAGCTGGGTCCTGGTTGTTGGCGCTCGCCATCGGCTGTGCGCAGGAAGGTCCGTTCACCGACGAGGAGATGGTCCAGCTGCGCTTGTTGATGCTGCCGGCGGGACCGCCCGCTGACACGTCGAACGCGTACGCGGACAATCCGGCGGCGGCGCGCCTGGGAAAGCACCTCTATTTTGACGGCGGCTACTCGGGCGCGCTCGGGGCGTACAACACAGCGAAGGACGTGAACGGCGCGCTCGGCCCGGCGGGCGTGGCGGGCCTGGTGTCGTGCAAGGCGTGCCACGATCCCGCCACGGGCGGCGCGGACAGCCGATCGAAGCCGAACGCGACCAGCCTGGGCGCCAGCTACACCGGCCGCAACGCGCCCACGGTGATCAACGCGGCCTACTCGCCGATCTGGCAATTCTGGGACGGCCGCACCGACTCGCTGTGGAGCCAGGCTCTCTCCCCGCCTGAAGGCACCGGCGAGTGCAACAGCAGCCGGCTGGAGGTGGTGCAGTTCATCTTCAAGAAATATCGCGCGGACTACGAGGGCGTGTTCGGCGCCGGCTCGCTGCCCGACAGCATCGGGACCCTGCCGGCCACGGGAAAGCCGGGCGATCCCACGTTCGACAACCTGGACACCACGTACTTCGCCGGTGCCACCGACCTCGTCAACCACGTCTACGCCAACTTCGGCAAGGCGATCGCCGCGTACGAGCGGCTGCTCGTCAGCAACTCGTTCGAAAAATCCGACTTCGATCGGTTCATGGATGGCGACAAGGACGCGATGGAGCCGGCGGCGATCCGCGGGGCGCGCCTGTTCATCGGTCACGCGGGCTGCACCGAATGCCATCGCGGCGCGATGTTCTCCGATTTCGGATTTCACAACGTCGGCGCGCCGCAGACGGGCGCGTACGTGACCCCGACGGACAACGGCCGCTTCGACGGCATCGCTCCCCTCACCGCCAGCATCTTCAACCGATCGAACCCGACGTTCAGCGACGACACCACCGCGACCGCGTACCTCGGGGACCTGCAGGGACCGGCGCCCACGTCGACTAAAGGGCAGTTCAAGACGCCCACGCTGCGCAACATCGCAAAGACGGGGCCCTACATGCACGACGGCGTCTACCAGACGCTGTGGGACGTCGTGAACCATTACAACTTCGGCGGGGCGAGCGGGCAGTATGCGGGCGAGCGGGATCCGGCGGTGTCGCCGCTGATGCTGACCGACGCCGAGCTGGGCGATCTGGTCGAGTTCCTGGAGGCGCTCAGCGACGGCGACAAGGCGCTCGTCGGTTACGACCTGCCCGGCGGCCTCGTCGGACCGATTCCGTAGTCGCGCGATCAGCGCACATCAGCGCAGCGTCCCGAGGTTGCGGGCGGCCTCCTGAAACACGGCGACCGCGGCGGTCGGGCGGCGCAGGAGCAGCGGATCGTTGAAGTTGATCTTGAACAGGCCGAAGCGCCCGTTCATCCCGTGCGACCATTCGAAGTTGTCGATCAGCGACCAGTGCAGGTAGCCGATGACGTCGATGCCGTCGGCGCGCGCGCGGTCGACGGCGTAGAGGTGGGCGCGCAAAAAATCCGCGCGCTGTGCGTCGCGCCCATCCGCGATCCCGTTTTCTGTCACGAACAGCGGCCAGCCGCGGCGCGCGTAGCGGACGAGCAGCCGGTAGAGCCCTTCCGGGTAGATCTCCCAGCCGAGATCGTTGCGCGGCTGCCCGGGCGTGGCCGCGACGTCGTACGGGTGGTCGCCGCGGAGGTGACCGACAATCAGATCGCGCGTGTAGTAGTTGATGCCCAGGTAGTCGAAGCTGCCGGCGAGCGGCGGAAACGGCTCGTCGATGTCGATCACGCCGGGCAGCACGACGCGAATCCGGCCCAGCGTCACCGCGTCCAGGAACGACTCGTTGTAGAACCAGTCGGCGGCGCCGGCGACGATACCGTCGACGGGGCGGGCGGAGTACGGATCGAAGAGGCGCAGGTTCTGGGCGATGCCGATGCGCGTGGCGTGCCCGTCGGCGTCGGCGTCGGCGCGATCCTGCGCGCGCAGCGCCGCGGTCATGAGGCCGTGCGCGCGCATCAGCGCCGC
>DATMZL010000218.1:0-4363 GCA_035607075.1 Polyangia bacterium | reverse complement strand
TTCACGAACAGATCGAGAAAGCCGTACTTGCCGCCCGACTTGAACTCGTCCCAGCACGGCTGCGGGATCGTCTCCCAGACTGATTCCTGCGGCCCGCGCTGGAAGGTGTTCATGTACGACGGCCGCGTCGTCCCGTCGCCGCGCTGGCCGAACCCGTACCAGTTGTCGACGTCGATGATCCAGTGCATGCCGTATACGGGCGCGCCGCGGCCGTAGGTCGCGGACAGCTCGGTCGCGATCGGATCGCGTCCGACGGGCACGCTGCTCGTCAGCTGCGACGGATATGCGGCGGGCGTGTCGCCTTCGGGCGCGTAGGTCGCGGGCTTCCGATCCGTGTACGACAGGTTCGTCGGTTGATCGGCGAGCGTCGGGATCATGTACCGCTCCATGCTCTTCCAGGCGCGGTCGAGATAGCTCCAGTCGTGCGTCAGGTTCCCGTACGAAGCTTCCAGCCACAGCCAGTAGCTGTACGCCTCCGACGTCGTCTCGTGCCCGTAGTCGGGCGCCTCGCACAGCAGCGTCTCGACGGCGTGGTAGGGCACGCCCTCGGGGCTGAAATAACCGTTGGCGGGATTGTGAATGTCGTTCCACAACGCCGCGAAGCGATCGCTGTAAACGTTCCCCTTCTTGTTCGCGTGCAGCGCGACGGGCTGGGCCGCGGGCGCCGCAGACGGTGCCGGCGCCGCGGGCGCCGGTGTAACGGCGGGCGCGGGTGTCGCAGCCGGTGCCGTACCCTCGTCGAGGACGATGGGCTGGTCCGCCGGCCGCGGCGTCTGCGCACCCGACGACTGCGCGTTTGGATCGACGCAGGACCCGAAAATGCCAACGGCGACCGCGACACCCGTCGCGATCGCCGCAATGGTGCGACGGTCTGTCATCGAGGACTTACTGGCAAATGAACTTCAGGTCGTCGATGTAGATGTCGTAGTTGGCGGACGGAACGTTGACCTGGAACTGGATGCCGTAGATCTTCGCCTGCGTGATGTGGGGCTTGCGCGGGTTGCCCCAGCCCGGCATCTGCTTCATCGCCTTCCACGGGAAGATGTACTGCTTCCACTCTTCGGTCAGGTTCAGGTCGCCGCCGAAGTCGTTGAAGCACTCGGTGCAGACGCCGCCGTCCGGATCGGTGTTGGCGTCCGGCACCTTCAGCCGCACCTTGCCCGTCGAGTTCGCGCCCCGCTTCGCCCAGAACGAGATCCCGGCGTACTTCTCGGCGTTGTAGGGGGCCTTCGGGTCGACGAAGTTCATGCCCATGCCGCCGAACAGCGGCGCGCCCGTGCCGATCTTGCCGTGAAAGCGGGCGGCGAACTGCGAGCCGTGGCCGCCCTCGCTCATCGCGAAGGTGCCGCCGTCCTCGCCGGCGACCGGTTCGATCGTCGTCCCCTTCTTGTCGCGGAACGTGTACCAGTAACCGCCTCGGTTGTCGTTCGGCATGTTCTGGTTGTTGCCGTCTTCGCCGTCGTCGATCATCCCCTCGGCCGAGCACTCCTTGAGGCCGGTGTTGCCGATCGGCGCGCCTGCCACCGCGGGAGCCGACGGAGCGGACGGCGCGGCCGGCGCAGCCGCGACCTCGCCGCCGCCCGCGGGCGCCGCGGCGTTGGCGCCGCCGATCGAGGCGGCCGAGCCGGGCGCCGGGCCCGCGCCCGATCCGGGCGGGGGCGCGATGCAGCTGGCGACCGCCAGCAGACCGACCGAAAGGGATCCAATTCGAAGCTTCGTCTCGATGTTCATCGTCATGTCCTCGCTTAGAACCAGATAATCGCGGCGATCTGCGCCGCGTTCTTGTCGGTGGCCTGGAACCCGTTCAGGTCGTTCGGCCGGATGCCCGCGCCACCCGCCTGGGAGTTGTACGGGAACTGCCCCATCACTTCGCGGCCGATGAAGTAGCGCGAGTACTGCAGCATGATCTGCTCGTGCGTCACGAACGCGGTCCGGAAGATCAGCCGCGGCGAGAAGACCGAGAAGTTCTGCTCCTTGTTGTCCATGTCCGGCTGAACCACGTCACCGCGGAAGCCGACGCCGAGCCAATCGAGCGCCATGTACGTCACCTCGGCGCCGAACTTCAGCTTGTTCTTGTTGTCGAACATCGCGTTGCCGCCCGCGGCGACGTCGATGTCCACGTGGTTGAACATCAGGAACGGCGTGATCACGAGATCGGGGCCCTGGCCCCAGAACGCCTGCGGATGCCACAGGAGCTGCCCGAGGCTCAGGCTGTACTGGAACAGGAAGCTGTAGACCTTGCCGGTGACGAGATCGACGTCACCCGGGCGACCGAAGTAGTTGTCGTGCAACTGCCAGCCGCCGAACGAGTGCACGACCTCGATCGCGTCACCCAGATAGATCGCGTTGCGGGCATCGATGACGGAGAAGCCCAGGTAACCGTCGCCGATCCACTGGTGCAGCTGCTTCACGTCCAAGCCGTAGACCATGATGCGCGGGCGCGGCTCACCAGGACCGCGGCCGCAGACCGGCGGCGGCGTCGCCGCCGTCGCGCTCTGACAACCTGGTCGAAGGTTGTCGAAGGTCGTCTGCGCGTACGCCGTGGCGCGCTCGTTGTCGTTCGCGAACACGTCGATGAAGTGCGCACCCACGATCCACTGCCGCTTGATGACGGCGCCCAGGTGCCCGTGCAGGACGAAGGCGGCCTCCTGCGGTCGCGGGCCCGGGTACGGCTCCCACATCGGCAGGCTGCTGCGCGGATCGTTACTGGGCCCGGGCGCGCCGTAGTACGGGATGCTCTCCAGCTTTGCGCCACCGCCGGTTTCGACCTGAACGCTCATGTCGTCGTTCACGTCGTAGGCGACGTTCACGGTTGCGCCCGCGACGTGCGTGCGGCCGAACAGATAGGTCTCGTACTTGCCGGCGTCGTAACGACCCGCGGCGCCATACCGGTTCGTGAAGCCGCCGACCGTCAACGTGAGATGGAGGTTCTCGTTGTTGGCCAGCTCGGGCCACAAGAGCGTGATGAACGCCTGGTTGATGCCCAGGTTCGCTTCCAGCCGCCGGTACCCAGGATCGGTCAGGTTGTACGACGCGATCTGGACCTGCGCTTTGACGCGGTCGTTCCCGTACTTGAAGTTCAGCTCGGTCCAGGGCGCGACGAAGCTGTTCGTGTAGCGCCAGTCGATGTAGTTCGCGTCGGGCACCAGCGGCGGCGAGCGAAGCTGCGTGCCGGCCAGGCTGGGGGGAAGCGGATCGCCGTTCTCGTCGAGGCCGGGGCTGGTCTTCGCGGGGCCCCAGGAGAAGCGCATCGGGGCGCGGAAGTAACCGGTGACCTCGAACTTCCACTCGGCGCTCGGCTCGGGCGCGACGACGGGCGGCGGCTCCGCGGGCGACGTCACGCGGCCGCCGACCTGGGGCGTCTCCGGCGACAGCGAAAGTCCCGGCCCCCCGGCCGACTTCTTCTTCTCCGGCGCGGGTGCGGGCGCGGCAGCCGGCGGCGGCGCGGCGGCGGGCGGCGGCTCCGCGGCGGGCGCCGGCGTGACAGCGGGCGCGGCGGGCGTCTGTGCAAACAGCGACGACGCCGACAGCGACGAAGCCAGAAAGACAAGCAACGACGAAGAGAGGGGCAGCTTGCGGGCGGTCATCATCATCAATTGACCCTTCGCGTGGGGTTTTATGGCAGTCCCCATTAACACGAGCGGGACCCGGTTTGAAGCGTCGATTTAGAGTTTGCCCTTATGGAGTCTCGACGTACGCAATACGGACCGCCGAAAATCGCGGGGGGAGCCGACGCAGTTGTTTACATGACGGCCGGGATCATGAACTTGTCCCAGGCAGGCGTGTGATTGCTGCTGGTTGCGGGCTGGTTCCACAGATAGACGGCCGGGTAGCTGGCGTTGACGCTGGTCTCGTCGGTCGTCACCGCCGTCAGGTACAACTGCGCGATCGGACCGCCGCTCGGGTACTTGGCGCCGTCCCGCCACGACGAGAAAATCATCCAGTAGTACGTGCGGCTGCCGTAGGTCTCGACCTGGGGCGACCACTTCGGCCAGCTGTTGTTGATTCCCGGGCTCGACGGCTGCCCCGCGCACTGCGGCGGATCGTTCGCGACGAGGCGCTTCTTCATCCCGCCGCCGGCCGGCAACACGTAGACCTGCGTCTTCGGCTGCGCATACATCCCGTCGAGTTGTTCGTTCGGCGTCCCCCAGTCCATCATGTCGAGCGACCGGTGCATCGTGTTCGCGTCGTCCGCCGTGTTCTCGTTGTAAGCGATGAACTTGTCGTCCGCCGACAGCGTCCCGTAGTACTGCACCAGATCGGCCGCCGAGCCGTCACCCATCACGGGCGTCGCTGACTGCGGACCGTCCTTCGAGTAGGGCACGGTGTAGAGGTGCGCGACCCGGCTTGTGGAGAGGCGGCC
>DATMZL010000220.1:0-3236 GCA_035607075.1 Polyangia bacterium | reverse complement strand
GCGTCCACGGATGTCAGGCAGGGGGACGACTACCTGCCTGTCGAACCGGCCCGGACGCAAGAGCGCCGGATCGAGCACGTCGGGACGATTGGTGGCCGCGATGACGACCACGAGGTCGCTGCGCTCGAAGCCGTCCATCTCCGACAACAGCTGGTTCAGCGTCTGCTCGCGCTCGTCGTTGCCCCCGCCGAGGCCGGCGCCCCGCGCGCGCCCGACCGCGTCGATCTCGTCGATGAACACGATGGCGGGCGCGCTCTTCTTCGCGTCGCGAAACAGATCGCGGACGCGCGCCGCGCCGAGCCCCACGAACATCTCGATGAACTCCGATGCGCTGATGGAATAGAAGGCCACCCCTGACTCGCCCGCGACCGCCCGTGCCAGCAGTGTCTTGCCGGTGCCCGGCGGCCCGATCAGGAGAACGCCGCGCGGGACCTTCCCGCCGAGGCGCTGGAAGCGCTCCGGCTGCTTGAGAAACTCCACCACCTCTTGCAGATCGCGCTTGGCGGCCTTCAGGCCCGCGATGTCCTGGAAGGTGACGTTGACCGACGTCGCCTTGTCGAACTTGCGGCTCTGGTTCTTGGCCATGCCGCTGAATGGGTTGCCGGCGCCGAGCATCGTCTTCGCCCGGCGCGACATCCACAGCCAGAACCCGATGATGAGCGCCCACGGCAGCAGCGCGAGCAGGATCTGCAGAGCGAAGGATTGCTGCTGGCTGTTCACGTCGATCTGCACGCCCTTTTGACGCAGCAGCGGAAGCAGCGCCGCATCGTTGGGGGCGAGCGTCGTGTGCACCTTCTGCAGGGCGCGGCCGGCCACCGTCTCGGGGCTCTTCAGCGTGGCGTCGAGGGCTTCCCCGCGCATGACTACCGACTGGACCTTCCCATCGGTGAGCAACGCATAGAACTGGGAGTAAGCGACCGATGCCGGCGGCGCCTCGTTCAGGAACGTCCTCCACGTCCACGTCCCCACGAGCACGAGCGCGAGCGCCACGAACAGACGTCGCTGCGGCGACAGCCAGGCAGGACCCGTGCGGGGAGGGCCGGGCGAATCGATCTTCATCTCGACAAGCGTGGCCGGAAAACGGTCAGGCGACGATGAGCAAGTTCGAGACCCGGATGTAGGTTTTTTCGACGTGAACGCCCCGAACTTCCTAATAGCCTACGTCCGCGTCCGGCCCCATATAAACGATATGAAAAGCACGACGGCGAAGATGGAGCAGGGGCGAAAGACGAAGCAAGGGCTTCGGGATCTGAACTACTACGGACCACGGCGCGCAACGAACGCGCCCGTAGAAGCGCCGGCGACGGTCGCCGACGAGGAGAGCGGCCGGGAAGCCCGACCGCCGGCCGACGCGCCCGCGGAAGGTACGCCCACCAAATGACGTCGGCAGCGACACTGGTTGTCGGCTGTTCCGAGCAGCGCCCGAACGAGCTGCGAGCATACCACCTCATGGGGACGGCCAGCGATGGCGTCATCCTGCTCAGCCGGCACGGCGCGACCTACTCCGCCGCCGCGAGCGAGATCTGCGACTATCCTGCGCTGCTCGAGCGCATGCTCGGGGTCGTGCTGCCGAGCTTTCCGGCGCGCCACCGGGAGCAAGCCCGCCGCGCTCTGATTCGCCGTTGGAACCGGGACTGGGGCGTCGAAGCAGAGCGCTCGCCGCGACAGGCCCAGCCGCGAAACGACAAAGGGGCGGGCTTCGCGACCGAGCCGCCCGAAAGCGATCGGCCGGCCTGGACATCCGCTCATGGACGGCATCCGCACGCGCACCAGGACGACCCCGACGGCGGGGACAACCGCGAGCGCGCGCGGCGGCGGCGCCACATCGACTGACGTCCGGCCGCTGCTACGAGGGCGCGGCCGGCGACGTCGCGGCCTTTCAGATGTTCACATGCCGGGCGACTTCGCGCCGCCAGTCGCGACCATCGGCGCGGCCGACCCCGATGCAGCGGCACGCCCGCAAGCACGCTCGGCGCGAACGTCTTCGAGCGCCTGACGCAAGCGGGGCAATACATCCTCGACCGTGTACCGGAGGAAGTGTTCACCCTGGATGGCCTTCTCGACGGCCCAAGGCAGATGACGAAGAGATCGTCGAAGCGCCATCCCGACCAGCGACCAGAACAGACGCCGGCGCGGGCTCTGGATGCCCAGACGCCAGACCGTCCTCGCCAAGATGCGGAAGGAGCCCGGGCGCAACCGCGGGGGCCGGCGAGGGGCCGGCGCCAGATCGAGGAAGGCGCGGCATCGGCGCAGATAGGCGCCGGGCGAATAGAGATTGGCGAGCAGCGCCGCGTAGCCTGCGAGCAGCCGCTCTTCATCGATGACGGTGGCGAAGTTGGGGCGGCCGAAGTTCTCTCCATCACCGTCCGCGCGCAGTCGTCCCTCGCCGTCCAGGCGCCGCCACAGGGCGGTGTCCGGCAACGCGGTCAGTAGACCGACCATCGCGAGCGGAATGGGCGCGCTCTCCAGGAACGCCCGCTGCAGCTCGAACGCCGACTCGTCGTCGCTGTCGAAACCGACGATGAACCCGGCCATGACCTCGAAGCCGGCGCGGGTCAGGTCATCGACGACTTCGTCGAGATCGAGCTCGAGGTTCTGTGTCTTCTTGGTCTCGGCCAGCGCGGCGGGCGAGGGGGTCTCGATGCCGAGAAACACGCCGTTGAAACCGCAGTCCGCCATCTGCTCGACGAGGCCGCGATGCTTCCCGAGGTTGACCGACGCCTCGGTGTAGAAGTCGAACGGCCAGCCGTTCGCCGCCTGCCATTTTCGCAGCTCCGGCAGCATCCTCCGCACTTCCTTGATGTTGCCGATGAAGTTGTCGTCGACGACGAAGACCGAGCCGCGCCAGCCCATGCGCCGCAGCGCCTCCAGCTCGGCCAGCACCTGATCCGGCGCCTTGAGCCGTGGCACCCGGCCGAAGATCTCGATGATGTCGCAGAACTCGCAGCGGTACGGACAGCCCCGCGAATACTGCACGGACATCGTCGTGTAGGCGTCCATGCGCAGCAGATCGAAGCGTGGCGCCGGCGAGCCCTTGACGTCGGGTCGCGCCTCCTTCCGAAGCGGGACCAGCGTCTGATTGGCCGGCGGACAGCGGTGCTGGCGGGGAGGTGCAGCCTCGCCCTCGATGAGGGCGACCAGCTCGTCGACGCGCTCCTCGGCCTCGCCGCCGAACACCACGTCGGCCTCTGCGAAGGCGCCGGGCGAGGTGCTCGCCGCGGGGCCGCCGACGACCG
>DATMZL010001063.1:0-2232 GCA_035607075.1 Polyangia bacterium | reverse complement strand
CCCGACTTCGTGTTGACGATCGCGTCGGACACGGTGCCGTCCCAGCGAACGCCAAAATAGATCTCGGTGCGCAGGCCTGGCTGGTTCAAGGGATCGCCGGCGGGCCGCTTGGCGGCGACGTCTTCGATGAAACGGTTGGTGAAACGGAAGTGGATCCGCGCGTGCACCGTGCGCAGGTAGTCGCCCTCGACGCCGGGGACGGTGATCTTCGGCTCCGCGGGTGCGGCGGCCGGGCTGGCGACAGCCGGAGCTGCGGGCGCGGCCGCGGGCGCCGGCACCGGCGCGGGTGGATTCGCCGCGAGCGCGCCGTGCGTGCACAGAGTCGCGGCGGCGACGATCATCGTAGCGCGCATGGTGGCAGCGAACGCGAGCATGGGCTGGTCAGTGTAACGCCGTCAGCGGGCCATGTGATAGCGTTCGTGCACCTCCAGAGGTCGTGTCGTGAGTTCGTCGTTGCTCGAGCGCGTGGCCGCGCACCCTCCCGACGCGGTCGCGGTGATCGACACGGACGGCACGCGCACCAGCTATGGCGCGCTCGCCCGCCGATCCGTGGCGGCAGCCGCTGCGCTGAAGGCGCACGGTGTGGGTGCGGGGCGCACGGTCGTGTTCCTCGTCGAGCCGGGCGTTCGTTACGTCGAAACGCTGCTCGCAATCTGGCGCGCCGGCGGCCTCGCGGTTCCGCTGTCGCCGCTGCACGCTGCGCCCGAGCTCGCCCACGTGGCGCAGGATGCGGCACCGCTGGTGTCGGTCGCGAGCCGGACACTCGCGCCACGTCTGGCCGCGCTCGAGATCTCGCCGTTGCTCGCGGAGGACATCGTGTCGTTCTCCGGTGCGGCGGTGTCGCTGCCTGACGCCGCCGCGGACGCCCTCATGCTGTACACCTCGGGCACGACCGGGCGGCCCAAGGGCGTCCGGCTGCCGCACGCGGCGCTCGCAGCGACGGTGCGATCGCTGGAGGAGGCGTGGCGCTGGCGTCGCGACGATCGTTTGCTGCACGTGCTGCCGCTGCACCACACACACGGCCTGGTCGTCGCGCTGCTGGGCGCGCTGTGGGCGGGCGCGGAGACGCGCTTCATGAGCTTCGACGCCGCCGAGGTCTGGTCGGCGTTCGCCGACGCCAGCGTGTTCATGGCGGTGCCGACGATCTACGCGAAGTTGATGCAAGCCCACAGCGCCGCCGACGCGGCGACCCGCGCGCGCTGGGCCTCGGCGGCGCGCAGCCTGCGCCTGGCCACCAGCGGCTCGGCGGCGCTGCCCGCGTCGCTGCTGGAGGCATTCCGCGAGGCGACCGGGCAGACGATCCTGGAGCGCTACGGGATGACCGAGATCGGCATGGCGCTCTCGAATCCGTACGACGGACCGCGCGTTCCCGGCGCGGTCGGGCGCGAGCTTCCCGGCGTCACCGTCGACATCGTCGACGATGCGGGCCGGCCGACCGCGACCGGCGAGCCCGGCGAGCTGCGCGTCCGCACGCCCCAGATGTTCTCGGCGTACAACGGCGACGCCGCGGCCACCGCGACGAGCTTCGACGATCTCGGCCGGTTCCGGACGGGCGACACCGGCACGCGCGACGCAGACGGCGTCGTGCGCCTCCTGGGGCGAACGTCGATCGACATCATCAAGAGCGGGGGGTACAAGCTGTCAGCGCTGGAGATCGAGGCCGCGCTGCTGGAGCATCCCGCCGTCGCCGAGGTCGCTGTGACCGGCGTGCCCGACGCGACGTGGGGTGAGCGCGTGACGGCGTGGATCGTCGCGCGCGGGGCGACGCTTCCGACGCTGGCCGACCTGCAGGCGTTCGCGCGCGAGCGCCTGGCGCCCTACAAGCTGCCGCGCGCCCTGGAGCTGGTGCCCGAACTCCCGCGAAATGCTATGGGAAAAGTGCAAAAGCAGCGCTTGGGCGCTCGTTAGGCGATGATGCAGGCGGCATGACGTTCGATCTCGGCTACGTCACGGTGCTCGTGACGAAGGACGCCGCGCAGGGCGAGGTGCTGGCCGAGCTGCTCCGGCAGGAGGGGATCGCCGCGCGGTTCCGCGGCCCCGCGACCACGCTCATCGGCGTCGCGGACCACATCGTCGAGATGGCCCTCGAGGTCCCCGCCGAATCCGAGGAACACGCCCGCGAGTTCCTGGCCGACCTGGAAGCTGCGACCGTCGCCGTCGAGCCCTCGTCCGAAGGAAAGTAGGCAGGCATGGCCCGCGACGGCTACGCGACGATCATGCGTACGCTCGATC
>DATMZL010000250.1:0-2228 GCA_035607075.1 Polyangia bacterium | reverse complement strand
CTTCAGAAATCCAGAGGATGTGCAGCTCCTTCACGCCTTTGTTCTCTTGCGCCATGACCGTTCCTTTCTCCGCTGTCTCCGCTGTCTCCGCTGTCTCCTCTGAATCGCGTGGTCAGCAAATCCTGGGCAGGGGCTCCGCGTAGGGAAGATCGAGAATCCTCCGGCTTCCGAGCGGCGTTCGTATCGAGACCCGCCCCGAACTGTCGTTGCTGACGTGTCCGATGGCCACGGCGTCGCGCCCCAGCGGGTGGCCGCGCATGCGCGCCAGCACGGCGTCCGCCGCGGCCGCCGGCACGAACGCCACCAGCTTGCCTTCGTTCGCGAGCAGCAGCGGATCCAGGCCGTAGAGCTCGCACGCGCCACGCACCGGATCGCTCACCGGGATCACGCGCTCGTCGATGACGATCCCCAGCTTGCGGCGGGACGCGATCTCGACGAGCACGGCCGCCAGCCCGCCGCGCGTCGCATCGCGCATCGCGTGTGCGTCCGGGCAGGCGTCGACGACGCCGGCGGCCAGCTCGTGGAGGGCGGCGGTGTCGCTGCGCAGATCGCCGCCCAGCTGGAGACCCTCGCGCGCCGCCAGGATGGTGGCGCCGTGATCGCCGACGGTGCCCGAGAGCAGGATCGCGTCGCCCGGGCGCACGCGCGCCGACGAGAGATCCACGCCCGCCGGCACGACGCCGATGCCGGACGTATTGATGAAGATCTTGTCGCCCGCGCCGCGGCCCACCACCTTCGTGTCGCCGGTGACGATCGGGACGTTCGCGCGCGCCGACGCCGCAGCGATCGACGCGATCACGCGCTGAAGTTCTTCACGCGCGAGACCCTCTTCCAGGATGAACGCGAGCGACAGCGCTATCGGCCGCGCGCCGCCGACGGCCAGGTCGTTGATGGTGCCGTTGACCGCCAGCTCGCCGATGTCGCCGCCGGGGAAGAACAACGGCGTGACGACGTACGAGTCGGTCGTGAACGCGAGGCGTGCGCCGCTCGCGGACGGCATCGCGAGGATCGCCTGATCGTCCAGCGGATCCAGCGCCGGGTTTCGGAAGGCAGGTAGCACCATCCGTTCGATCAGCTGCGACGTCAGCAGACCGCCGCTGCCGTGCGCCAGCAGGATGCGGTCCGTCTCGTTCTTCGGCGCCGGACAGGCGAGCTCGAAGCGAGCGTCGTCCGAGAGCGGCTTGCCCTCACCCCGTCCCTCTCCCGCAAGCGGGAGAGGGAGGTGACCGTCAGAGGACATCGGGCTCTCCCAGCGCGACGTGCAGCTCGTCCCACAGCAGGTGAAGCAGCAGCGTGTGTGTCTCCTGGATGCGATGGATGGACCAGGTCGGCACCACGAAGCAGAACTGGCAGAGATCGACCATCGCGCCGCCGTCGCGCCCGGCGAACCCGATCGTCAGCGCGCCGCGCTCGCGCGCGCGGCGCAGGCCGCGGTTGACGTTCGCCGACGCGCCCGACGAGGAGATGCCCAGCACCGCGTCCTCGGGACGCGCCAGGAGATCGATCTGCTGGGCGAAGACCTGCGAGAAGTCCGCGTCGTTGCCGACCGCCGTCAGCAGCGCCGTGTCGGCGGTCAGCGCCAGCGCGGGCAGCGCGCGCCGTTTCTCCACGATCGGATGCTGGAACTCGACGGCGACGTGCTGCGCGTCGCAGGCGGAGCCGCCGTTGCCCATCACCAGCAAACGCCCGCCGCGGCCGAAACGCTCCGCGAGCGCGCGTACGCAGGCCGCGATCCTGCCGGCGTGGGCCTGGACGAACGCGACCTTCAGCGCGGCGCTCTCTTGCGCCTTGCGCAGGATGCCTTCCAGCGCGACGTCGATCATTCCGCGGCCTCCTGGGGCACCGAGCGCCCGTACTGGTAGTAGGCAGCGCACGCCCCCTCGGCGGACACCATCGTCGCGCCGAGGGGCGTGCGGGGCGTGCACATCGTTCCGAAGGCCGGGCAGTCGCACGGTTTCTTGAGCCCGCGCAGGACCAGCCCGCTGATGCACGCCGCGGATTCCTCGGTGGCGATCTCCTCGACGGAGAACAGCCGGTCCGCGTCGTGATCGCGAAACTCGTACCGGATCTTGTAGCCGGACTTCGGGATGGCGCCGATGCCGCGCCACTTGCGATCGGTCACCTCGAACACGCCGTTGATGATCTCTTTCGCGATGGTGTTGCCTTCGCGCTGGACGGTGCGCGCATACTGGTTCTCGACCTCGGCGCGACCCGCCTCCAGCTGGCGC
>DATMZL010000254.1:0-2858 GCA_035607075.1 Polyangia bacterium | reverse complement strand
GCGTACCGGCGGGCGATGTCGCTGGATCCGACGCTGGCCGAGCCGGTCGCGGCGCTGGGCGCGCTGGCGGCGCGCGAGGGTGATTGGTCCGAGGTGGCGAAGCTGCTCGAGAGCGAGGTTGGCCTGGCGACCAGCCCGACCCGGAAAGGCCCGCTGCTGATCGAGCTCGCCGTCGTGCAGGGAGACAGGCTGGGTGATCCTGCGCGTGCCGTGACGCTGCTCGAGAGCGCCGCACGGTTCTTGCCCGACGATCAGCGGTTGCTCGACCTCGGCGCGCGCTTCCAGCTGGCGGCCGGAAACTGGCAAGCGGCGGCCGACGCGCTGGATAAGCTTGCGTCGCGCGGCGCTACGATCGCGGACGCGGCCGAGCGCTACTTCGCCGTCGGCGCGGGGGCGGAGGCGGCCGGCCAGCACGATCGCGCGCTGACGCTCTATTCGCGGTCGTATGGGCGCGACAGCAGCTTCAGGCCGACGCTGGAACGATTGTCGGCGATCTGCTTCGAGCGAATGCAGTGGGACAACGCCTGGAAAGCGACCGAGGCGCTGCTCGAACGCCACGGCACCGCGCTGGGGCCCGGCGATCGCGCCAAGTTGCTCGCGCGCTCGGCGATCGCGGACCTGCACATCGGCCAGCGGGCCGCGGCCACCGCGCGGCTCAAGACCATCGTCACGCGCGGCGCCTCGTACGTGCCCGACGCCGGCATCCGCGACGTCGCCGATCACTGGGCGGGAATGCACATCGAACCGCGGTTGCTCATCGACGTCGATCCGCGCCGGCGCCAGCGCGTGCTCGGGCGCGCCTCGGAGGTTCTCGCGCTTGTCGAAGACGAGCGCGATCCTGTGCGCGGTCAGGCGCTGGAGATCGTCGGTGCGCTGGCGATGGCGGAGGGACGCTGGAGCGATGCCCTCGCGACGCTGGAGGCGCTGTCCAGCGACGAGGCGTTCGACGACGAGCGCCGCGCCGATTTCATGATCGCGGCGGGCGACATCCTGGTCCAGCACTACGGCGACACAATGGCGGCGCGGGCGCTGTTCGATCGGGCGCGCACGCTGTGGCCGGGCAATCCGTCGCTCCGGCACGTGTCGGAATCATCCGAAGTTTGACGTCAGCGGCACTCGGGGACGGGGCGCCCGCACTGCGTCGCCGCCTCTGCGCACGCCTCGGCGTGCGTGGCAGGCTGGGCGGCGAGGAAGCGCGCCAGGTTGCAGGCCATGTCCTGGCGGCGCGCGGGGTCTTTCTCCAGCGACACGGCCCGCCGATACAGCGGCTCGGCGCTCGTCGGGTTGCCGTGCTTTTCGTGAAAGCGGCCCAGGTTCCAGGTGTCGATGGCGTCGTCGGGCGCCAGCTCGACGGCGCGCCGTAAATAGGGAAGCCCCTCGTCGTCTCGCTTGAGCGCGATCAGGAATGTCCCGACGGCGCCGACGACGCGGTGGTCGCGGGGATAGCGTTTCTCGAGCACACGCACGTATTCGAGGCCGACATCTGGGTGCCGCCGGAGGCGCAGCTCCTGCGCGTACGACAGCCAGTCGTCAGTCGCGTCGGGCCCGCGGTAGCGTTCCAGGCTGTCCGCCAACAGTTGTGGCGCATCCGCCGCCCGCGGCGAGTTGATCGCGATGTGCAGGCGGCCCAGATGCAGCGACAGATCTTCGGGCGCGAGCGCGATCGCCTTCGTCAGGTGATCGATCGCGCGATCGACGCCCGTTCCGGCATAGCCGGCGCCCAGGATCGCCTCTTCCTTTGTGTCCTCGAGGCGCAGCTTGAAACTGTCGATCAGCTCGACCTGCGCGAGGCATTTATGACCTTCGACGGCGAGCGGCTTCGACGCCGCTGCCAGCCACGGTGTACACAACGACCGCGCGTCGTTCGCCTTCTTCGCGCGCGTGAGGGCGCGCCAGCGCTTCGCGGCGGCGACGGGATCGTCGGCTCCTGGCGTGTTCGCACTTCCAGTCGGTGTGGCGGGCGGCGCGGTCGCGCACCCGAGAGCAAGTATCGAAAGCATCGCCGCGACGCGAACGCGCACGCGCCGATTCTCGCACGCCGCTCAGGGAAGGAGATCGGTGACGGCGATGCGGGCGCCGCGCGCTGCCAGCGGCGCGATCTCTTCGCCGTCCGCCAGTACGACGATGCTGCGATAGCCGTTCGGTGAAGGATCGCGATGAACCTCGATGCGGTGATCGACGAGGTTGATGATCCAGTAGTCGGGGAAGCCGGCACGCGCGTACAGCGAAGACTTTTCACCCCGATCGTACGCCAGCGACGACTCCGCGACCTCGACGACAAGGACGGCTGCGTGCGGGTGCTCGGTGAGATGGTCGCGCGGCCCACCGCGGACCACCGCGATGTCCGGTTCCGGCTCGTCCTCGAACCCGACCGCGAGGGGATGCTGGACCCGAACGGTGAAATTGGAACCTCCGAAAAGGCGGCGCAAGATTTCGGCGCTGAGGTCGATCGCGGCCGCGTGCACAGGGCCCTCCGGGCTCATGGTGACGATCCGTCCGCCGATGAGCTCCACGCGCTCGTCCTCGCCGAGGATTCCCGCACGGATCATGTTGTCGTAGTCGAGGCGGGAAAAGTTGCGCAGCTCGCCGTTCACGGTTTCGATCGTAGCACCGCCCGCGGCGACGCGCGTCAGCGGCGCTTCTGGCCCCAGGCGACGGCGCCGACGACGGTGATCGCGAACGGGCGGCCCTTGTAGTAGGTGTCGATCGCTTCTTTCGTGAAGAAGAATGCGTCCTGCATGGCGTCGCCGCCGCCCGCCAGCCGTTTCCAGTGCGACAGCGGCCCCAGCTCGATGAGCGGCGCGAACAGGAATTCTCGCGAGGTCTTGAACAGCATCTCCCAGCGCTCGACCTCGATG
>DATMZL010001089.1:0-5423 GCA_035607075.1 Polyangia bacterium | reverse complement strand
GAAGCGCGCCTCGTACGCGATCAGCGTCATCCATTCGTCGTTGGTGAACGCGCTGCCGTCGCTCTCGTAGAGATCGCCGACGTCGAGGAAGATCGCCTGATACTTTCCATGATCCCCGTCGGCGAGCGTGCCGGCGGTCAGCGTGTCCGTCGCCGCGTTGAGGACATCGTAAGGCGTCCCGAGGTAACCGATGGTTTCCCTGATCGCGTCGAACGCGGCGTCGGTGCCGTCGGCGGTGATGATCAGCAGACGCGCGTCGACCGAAACGTTCGGCGCCAGCGCCAGCGTGGTCGGCGCGGCGGCGGACGGTACGTCGGGCGCGGGCGTCCGCGGCCGCATCGGGATCGCGTACTCGGTTCGGGGGCGCACCTTGCGCTCGCGCGCGATCGGGAATGCGCCGGAGAAGTCGGCGGATGACGACGGGCTGCATCCCGCGGTGGCGGCGAAGGCGGCAAACAACGTAACGACGATCTTCAGGCTGAGTTTTGTGGCCACGAGTCGCCGAACGAAGCAGCCCTCGTGCCATCGCGAAGGCTCATGCGCGCGCGAGCGGTGCTACCGGACAGGTACGTTCCGCAACGGTTCGGTGTCGTTGCTTGCCGATCTCGCGCGCGCCACCAGATTTCTCGGGTCGCGCGGAGTGGGGGAGGGCTGTGGTCAGCGCAGAGGAGATCGGCGATCTGTTCCGGCGCTACTCCCCCTACGTCGCGACCATCGGCATCCGACTTCTCGGCCGCGATGACGAGCTGGACGATCTCGTCCAGGAGGTCTTCATCGAGGCGTACCGCGGGTTCCACCAGCTTCGCAGCCCCGACGCCGTCAAATCCTGGCTGGCCCGGATCACGGTGAGGCGGGCGATCCGCCGCCTGCGCCGGCGGCGCCTGCGGTCGTTCTTCAGCCTGGAGGCGCTGCCGTCCGACGCGAAGCTGGCCGACGGCGGGGCGACTCCCGAGGAGAAAGCCGAGATCGTTTCGAGCTACCGGATGATCGAGCGCTTACCGGTGCGGCAGCGCGTGGTGTGGGTCCTGAAGCACGTCGAGGGCGAGACCCTCGATGCGATCGCCGAGATGTGCCGGTGTTCGAAGACGACGGTGCAGCGGCGGTTGCGTGCCGCGGAACGTGCATTAGAGGTGGAAAAGGAGCGGCATTGATTCATGGAAGATTTCGAGGGTGAACCCGATGTCAGGGTCGCGCGGTTACTGGCGCGCATTCGCCCGCGCTGGGACGCCGTGCGGACCGAACGCAATCTGAACGCGATCCTCGATCGCCTGCGAGGCCCCAAGCGCTGGCGCCGCGCCTGGAACGCCATGCTCGCCGCCACGCGCATGCGCTACCGCACGTCTGCGCGCTAGCGCTTCATCGCCCCGGCTAGCCGAGGAGTCGGATCGGCAGGGGTCCCCCTGCCCGCGCCGAAAGTTCCGGTCGGGTCCCCTCCATCGCGCCACCCCGCGCTCGCTATGCGCCGCCGGTATGTCGACATGATCTCTTCTCAAAGGCTCCATTCAAGACGATCGCGTCGACCTGTCGGCAGTGCGAAGGGAGCTGAATCGGGTGGCGCGGTGGAGGGGCCCCCGACGGGACTTTTTCGGCGCGGGGACGGGGGAGCCGTCCCGATCCGACGTGTGATGAGCAAAGTAACTTTGCGTAAGACCTCGACCCCGCCGAAAAAGTCTCGGCGGGGAGGCGCCGGAGCGACAGGACCCGTTCAGCGACCGGAGCACTGCCCCGCTTAGAAGGCGACCACATCACTCCCGCTTAGAACGGCGACGGAGCACGCCCCGCTTAGAAGGCGATGAGGAGGCCGGCTAGCCGAGGAGCTCGGAGAGGGGGCCGGTGCCGTAGGGGGTCGTGCCGTCGACGCTGCCGAAGGTCGACACGTTGAGGCCGAACGCCTGCATGATCGAGACGTAGAGGTTGGCGAGCGGCTTGTCGGCGCGGCGGGCGGTGCCGATCGCGCCCGCGCCGTTGTCGGGCGTGCTCGGGTAGTTGATGTGGCGTCCGGTCGCGAACGCGCCGCCTGCGCGGCCGGCGACGACCATCGGCAGGTTGTAGTGGTAGTGGTCGTCGCCGTCGCCGAACTCGCTGGTGAAAAGAATCACGCAGTTGTCGAGGACAGACGAGCCATCGATGTCGGTGGTGGCGGCGAGCTTGCCCAGCAGGTAGGCGAACTGCGTCGCGTAGAACGTGTTGACCTTCTGGATGCCGTCGAGCTTCACGGGATCGCCGCCGTGATGGGAGATGTCGTCGTGGTAGTTCGACGAGTCCACGCCGCAGAACGAGTAGTTGGTCTGCGTGTTGAGCGGGATCTCGCTCATGAACGTGACCACGCGGGTCAGATCGCAGGCGAAGGCCATCGCGATGAGATCGTTCATCGCGGTCAGCACCTCGGGATAGCTGTAGATGTTCTTCGTGCGATCGCGGCCGAGATACGTGCCGTCCTTGGGCGCCGGGATCGCCATGCATTGCGGGCCGGGCGTCGGCACCGTCGCGGTGGTCAGCGGCGACATCATCGTCGTCGTGCCTGACATCGTCGTCATCGTCGGCGCGATCGCGTTGATGCGGCGTTCGAGCTCGTTGACCGAATCCAGGTAATCGCTGAGCTTCAGCTGATCCGATTTGCCCAGGCGGCCCTTGAGCGCGTTCGTGTCCGCGGCGACGAGATCGAGGATGCTCTTGCGGTAGAGAAGCGATTTGTCGATTGGCGGCGTCGTGGGCGTGGTGGGCGTGGTGGGCGTCGTGGGCGTGGTGGGCGTGGCGGGCGTCGCGCCGGCGGGCGGCAGGCCACCCGCGACAAGCCGATCGAACACCGCCTTCGGGTTGGTCTCCTTGGGCAGGAACGTCGTCGGGCCGGACCAGGCGAGGTTGGTCAGATACGCGCACGAGAACCCGTCTTCGCAGTTCCCTGTCGCACCCGCGTAGACGGCGCCGATCTCCAGCGACGGCAGACGCAGCGCCGGCACGCGTACCTTCAGGTCGTTCGCGATCACCTGGTCGAACGAGATCCCCGCCTTGAAGTTGGTCCCCGACGTGAACGTCAGTGGCACCTGCGTCAGCATCGCGCCCGTGGCCCGCGCGTGCGAGCCCGCGAAGATGTCGCCCGACACCACGCTGGCGGGCGTGTTCGCCAGCCCCGAGATCACGTTCAGCTTCGCCTTGTACGGATCCAGCGGCTTGAGGATCGGCGTCGTCGCGTAGTTCGCGCCCGCCGTCGTCGGCGTCCACGCGTCCATGCGCACGCCGTCGGGAAACGTCCAGACCAGCAGGCGCAGCGGCTTGCCCGCCGCGGCGGATTGCGCGCGCGCGCGCTGCCCGAACGGCAGCATCGCTTCCAGCATCGGCAGACCCAGCGCAACGCCGGCGCCCTTCAGGGCGGCGCGCCGCGACAGCTTGAAATTCCTCACTGTGATTCCTCTCCGATGCGCATGGTCATCGCGGGGCTCGACGCCACCAGCTCGATCAGCCGGTCGAGGCGCGCGTCCGTCGAGCCGAGCTGCGTGCGGATGTCCGCGAGCCCAGCGATGTCGTCCATCGGCGATCCCGACGCCGGCGTCGTCACCAGCGTGCGTCCCGCCGCGTACGTCATCATTTTCCGGATCATGCAGTCGAGGAAACGCGGATCGCCGCCAACCGCCTGGGCCAGGCTGACCGCGCCGTCGAACGCCGCGTTTCCGCCCACGCTGCCCGGCACGTTTCCGGTCGCGTCGATCGCGACGCCGTTGTCGGTGTCGCGCCAGCGCCCGACGGCGTCGAAGTGCTCCAGCCCGAACCCGATCGGATCGATGAACTGGTGGCAGCCGTTGCAGGACGATCCCTTCGCGCGGTGCTGGGCGAGCCGCTCGCGCACGCTTGTGGGCGCTGTCGCCGACGGCGGATCCAGCTGCGGGATCATCGGCGGGGGCGGCGGGATCACCACGCACAGCAGGTTCTCCGAGACCCACTTCCCGCGTCGGGTCGGCGACGTGCGGTCGCGCATCGACGTGACCGTCAGCGTGTTCGCCTGTGTGAGGATGCCGCCGCCGCGCCGCGTGTCGGTCAGCGGCACCTGCACGAGCGCGCTGCCCAGCGTTCCCGTGCCGGTCAGCCCGTAGTGCGCGGCGAGGCGATCGTTCGCGAACACGAAGCTCGCGCCCAGCAGCTCTTTGACCGCGTGCGCGCCGCGGAACATCTCGCCCAGAAACAGCGCCGCCTCGTCGGCCATCGCGCCGCTCAGCGCGGCGTCGAAGGTCACGTCGGTCAGCGTCACCTGTTTGACCTGCAGCTCGCGGCTGCCCAGCCATTCCCCGGCCATGTTGTCGACGAGCGCGGACGACTTCGGATCGGCGAGCATGCGCCGGACCTCGTCGACGATCGACGCGCCGTCGTGCAGCGCACCGCCCGCCGCGCGCGCGAACAGCTTGTCGTCGGGCATGCTGCTCCACAGGAAGTAGGACAGGCGCGACGCGACCTCGTAGTCGTCGAGCGGCGCGTTGCGCCCCGCGCCCGGATTCGCCTCGACCCGGAAGAGAAAACGCGGCGACAGCAGGATCGCCTGCAGCCCGGCGGCGATCCCTTGCTCGAAGCCGTCCCCGACGGACTTCGCGACGTCGACGAGCTGCGCGTAGCCGGCGACCTCGGCGGCGGTGACCGGCCGCCGGAACGCGCGCGACGCGAACGCGGACAGGATCTGGGCCGCGCAGGCGGCGTCGCCCGCCTTCGCCGGATCGCAGACCATGATCGCGGCGCGGACGGGCGTATTGCCGGCCGCTGTCGACAGCGCGGTCGTGATGATCGCTTCGGTCGCGGTCTGCAGCTTCTCGAGCAGCAGCGGAGGCGCCGTCAGCGCGTCGGCGTTGTTGTCGAATCCCTCGACGTAAGCGTCGTCGGGAAATCCATACGTCGACGACGGTTTCAGATCGACGCCCACGAGATCGCGGACCGTGTTGTCGTACTCGACGTTGTTCAGCCTGTGCGCGACCACGCGTCCCGGGTTGATCGGCCCGGCCGATCCCGGTGGCAGCACCGTCGATCCGGCGGTGCCGCCGGTTCCACCGGACATCCCACCGATCTTCCCAGTGCAACCGGTCAGCGCCGCCGCGATCGCCGCCGCTGCGACGAGCCCGCGTCCGGTGGACCTACATGAAGGGAAACCTCGGGTTCCTTGGACGAGTGGGGGCATCGGCCGGCGGTTCCTGTCTTACGAGTACGCGGCCAGCGCGAGCTCGGTTGTGCCCCTGAGTGGCAGATCGGTAAAAAAAGTGGTCAGCGAGGGCGAATCTTTTTGCGAGATCGCCCGACGCCATCGAGGCCCCAGGTTCTTGCGGTCGATGGGCAGCTCCGCTGCGTTGTTCCTCGCCGCCTTGCTCGCCGCCGATGCCACCGACGGCGGCCCCGGCGCCGAACAGGAAGAACCGGCGTCGGCGGCCGAAAACGTCAAGGCGGGCGCG
>DATMZL010000791.1:0-2757 GCA_035607075.1 Polyangia bacterium | reverse complement strand
GTCGGGAACGCGATCACCGTCTCGTGCAAATCCACGGGGACCGACAGTCCCTCCATACGGTTCTTGATCAGGTTCTTGAGGTCCTTGCGGAATGGTGCCGGCAGCTTCGCGTCGAAGACGAGCGAGACCTCCGCCTTCTCGGCCACGAACTCGGCGCCGGGCGCGGTCTCCTCGAAGCCGGGCGACGAGCCGGCGGGGAGGGCGGTCGGGCGCGTGACGCGCACGTCGACGTACTTGAGCTCGGCTTGACCGGGCGCCATCTGTTCGAGCAGCGGCGTGATCCGACGTTCGATGGACTCACGCACCTGCGACTCCAGCAGGATGGGATCCATCCCGTAGGGGGCTCGCCGGTCCGCGCGCGCGATCGAGGCCACCAGCATGACTGCGGTCAGCGCCAGCGCCGCTGCGGGGACCACCAGTCGTCGTCTGCTGCGCGTCATGAGACTGCCCTCCAATGCGTGACCCAAGTCTAGCCGTTGATCAGTAAACACGAATGACCACCCTCCGGTTTTCGGAGCGGGCCCGGGCGTGGGCCGCGCTGTCACCCTGCAAAGTCGCCGCCGGCCGCGTGTCAGCGTATCCCTGCGCCGAGAGGCGCTGCGGGCTGATGCCGCCGGCCGTGAAGAATTTCAATACGTTGATGGCGCGCCCGGACGACAGATCCCAGTTGCTGTCGAAGCGCGCCGTGTGGATCGGGACGTCGTCGGTGTGGCCCTCGATCGCGATCTGATAGCGCTGGTCGATGGTCGGCAGCAGCTTGACGACGCGTTCGATGGTCGCCCGCCCCTCCGACGTGATGTCGGCCTGACCGCTCTCGAACAGCAGCGCGTTCTTCAATTCCATGCGCAGACCGGCGTCGTCGACGACGGTCTTCACCTGGCCGACAAGGCCCTGCTGCTCGATCATCTGATCGATCTTCTCCTTCAGCGCATCCAATGACGGCGGCGGGGCGGTACGTGACAGCGCCGCCGACACCAGCTCGAACCGGTGCAGGCTGACCTTCGACATCGCGAGCGCGAGGATCAGGAACGCGAGCAGCAGGCTGATCACGTCGACGTAAGGCAGCAGCCACGACGTGTCGTCCTCGTCCGCGTACGCGAGCAGATCCATGGGCTCGCGCGACGGCTTGCGCGCGCGCCGATCGCGAAACGGCGTCGTCGCCGCCTGTGGATCCGCTACGCTCACGCCGCCTCCACCGAGGGCGCGCCGCCGCCCTCGCCGGTTCCAGAGAGCAGACGCAGGTCGTAGAGCGACCGGCCCTCCGCGATGCTGGTGAGGCCCCGCTCCAGCAGACGCGCCGACACCGACAGGTTCCGTCCGTAGTTCTCGATGCGCTTCGCGAACGGCGCCCAGATGCCGTACGCCAGGATCAGCCCGTAGAACGTCGCGAGCTGCGCGACCGCCATCGCCGGCCCGAGCTGCTCGAAGTTCTTCAGGCTCATCAGCATGTTCACGAGCCCGACGATCGTCCCCATCAGGCCGACGGCGGGCGTGGTGCGCGCGAGGAAGCGGAAGACCTCCTCCGCGGACTTGACCTGCGCGAGGCGCGCGTACGACAGGGTGACCACGGTTTCGCGCGCGTCGGCGCCGCCGCCCGGCTGCAGCAGCAACGGGCCCACCTCGCGCAGCAGCGGATCGCCCGCCTCGGCCAGCACCTTCGACGCCTCGACGTTGCGTCCCTGTTTCAGCTCGCGCCCGAAGCGATAGAGGTCGGCGATCATCCGGGCCTCGGCGCGGCGCGCGTTGTGGCGCAGCGCCTGCGTGAGGATCACGATGCCCCGCCAGATCTCGCTGACGTTGTGTCCGACCAGCAGGATCGAGGGCGGCGCGCCCAGCAGCAGGATCAGCGCCGCGGGATGGAAGAACCCCGTGAAGCCGGTCGGCATGTGGTTGCGGGTCGCGATCAGCGTCGCGACCAGACCCGCAAGCCCCAGGATGATGTGCATCGCGTCTGTCTACCTTTCTACTTACTTTGTTACTTGCCGAGGCGCTGCAGCGCCTCCAGCACGGCCAGGTTGTAGGGGTTGATGCGCAACGTCTGCTGCCAGGCCTCGCGCGCGAGGTTCTTGTTCCCGAGGCGTTCGTACAGCGAGCCCTTCATCGACAGGATGTGCTCGTCTTCCGGGTACTGGCGATCCAGTTCGGTCAGCTCGACCAGCGCCAGCTCGTACTGCTTCGTTCGGTACAGATCCTTCACGCGCGCCAGCGTCAGCAGGTAGCTCGCCTTCGCCGACGGCGCCTTGTCGTCACCCGGCTTGCGCGCCGGGCGCTTGTCGGCCGCCGGTTTCGTTTCGCCTCCGTCGCCCGCGCCCGCCCACTTGCCGCGTCCGGCGGGCTTCTGGCCGCTGCCGTCGTCTTTTCCAGGCTCCGGTTCGCCGGAATCGGCGCGCGCGGCGGCCTCGCGGTCCTGCAGGATCTCGCGATCGGCGGCGGTCATCGTCGCCATGTCGACCGCCAGCCGCGTCGGCGGCTTTCCGGACAGCGGCACCTTCACCTCGTAGGCGGTCGCGATCTCGGGCAGCTGGATCTCCCAGTCGCGCTGCCCGTCGGTCATGCGCACGACGTAGCGCGTGCGCATCGGTTCGCCGCCGGCCGTGTACCCGGGCCCGCGTAGCAGCTCGGGCGGCACCCGCACGTCGGCGGGGATCGGTCGGGTCAGCGTGCAGCCCGCCAGGACGCCCGCGGCCGCCATCAACAGGACTCTTGTTCTGGTCATCAGCATGTTTTCACCAATTGATCGCGGTACGCAGCCGGAAG
>DATMZL010000271.1:0-5625 GCA_035607075.1 Polyangia bacterium | reverse complement strand
TTCACGCCCCCCGAACGGGTGAGGAAGATGTTGTGGGGCTTGATGTCGCGGTGGACGATCTGTTGCGCGTGCGCGACCTCGAGGGCGTCGAGGACGGCGCGCAGAATCGGCACCGTGTCCTCGGGCGCATACACCGCGCGGGCCTCGATCGCGTCGGCGAGGTTCGTCCCGTCGAGCAGCTCCATCGCCATCACCCAGTCGCCGTCGATCTGGGCGACCTCGAAGACGTCGACGATGTTGGGGTGGCGCAGCTCCGCGACGATCCGCCCCTCGCGCTGAAACCGCGCGACCGTCGTCGCGTCGTCGGTGTAACTGTGGTTGATGACCTTCACCGCGATCGGCCGGTCTTTCACGAGATCATGGGCGGCGTAGACGGTGCCCATGCTGCCCGCGCCGATAGGACGATCCATGCGGTAACGACGCCCGAGGACCGATCCCGCCGGCAGCGCCCCGTCGCCGCCCGTCGACGTCACGTCGTCGCCTAGCCGCTTCCCGCGGCCTTCGTCGTCGCCTCCACGCCCGCCAGCAGCGCGAGCAGCGTCTCGCGCAGACCCGACTGGCGATCGGGGTCGACGATCTTGTCCATGGTCGCCTTGTCGCGCACGTAAAAGACGTCGATGGCGCGGTTGGCCTCGGTCGCTATCTTCGAGCGGTGAATGTCCAGCGCGGCGACGTAAAGCGCGCGCGCGATCGCGTAGAGGACGCCCGGGCGATCCTCCGTGATCACCTCGACGACGGTGAAGTCGCGGCTGACGATGTTGTCGATCTTGCATTCGGTCGGCACGGCCGGCGTCTTCCAGGTCGCCACCGATTCGGTGCGAGGCCGGCCCGCGACCAGGATCTCCGCCTTGATTCGGCCCGACACGACCGCCTCCAGATCGTCGCGCACCTTGGTCCAGCGCGCCTCTTGCGTCACGGGGCGGCCCATGCTGTCGCGCACGCGGAAGACGTCCAGCGCCTCGGGCGATTCGCTCGCGTCGGCGGGTTGCCGCGAATAGATCGCCGCGTCGACGACCTCGATGCGGTTCGCGTACAGCACGCCCGCTATCTCGGCGAGCAGGCCGGGCGTGTCGGCGGCGGCCAGCACCATCTCCGTCATCCCCAGGCGCGTGTCGTGCGACACGTCGATCAGCGAGCTCTTCCCCTGCTCGTGGCGCGCGCGCATCAACTTCACGTGCGCGGCGATGCGCGTCTCCGCGTTCTCGGCGAAGTACCGGCTCGGGAACCCCGCGAACAGCCGCCGCAGCGTCGAGTCACCGCTGCCCTCGGGCAGCGCCTCGCCCAGCAGGCGCGCCGCGCCTTTCTGCCGCTCGGCCACGATCTCCTCACGCTCCGCGTGCAGCAGGTCGGGACCGCGGCGCAGGAACGCCAGCGTGCGCGTGTACAGCTCGGCCAGCAGCGTCTCTTTCCAGCTGGACATCGCGTCCGGCGCGACCGACGCGAGATCGCAGAACGTCAGAAGGTAAAGCTCGCGCAGCCTCTCCTCGTCGCCGCACACCGCGCTGAAGTCGGAGATCATCCCCAGGTCCTCGAGATCGCGCCGCTGCGACATCTGGCCCATGACCAGGTGTTGCCGCACCAGGAACTCGACCCGCTGCGTGTCTTCTTCCTCGATGCCGAGCCGCCGGCAGATCGCGACCGCCAGCCCGGCGCCGATCTCGCTGTGCGGGCTGCCGTAGGGCTTGCCGACGTCGTGGAGCAGCGTCCCGATCGCCAGCGCGACGGGGCGGTTGATCTCGCGGACGGTCTCGCTCGGGATCGGAAACGCCGCCGCGTGATCGCCGCGCTGAAGCGCGTGCAGGCGCCCGACCGCGTACAGCGCGTGCTGGTCGACGGTGTAGACGTGGTAGATGTCGTGCTGCACCCGGCCCGTCGACGGCTCCCACTCGGGCATGATCGCGGCGATCAGGCCGAGGTCCTGCATCTGCTCCAGCCGCGACGGGTTGGCGCGATCGCGCGGGTCGCAGCAGAGCTCGACGAACCGCTTGCCGGCCTCGACGTCCTCGCGCAGCAGCTCGGGCCGCGACGCCGCCAGCTCGCCCAGCTGCTCGCGGGTGCGGAGCGCCAGCGGCACGTCCAGCCCGATCGCGACCTGGAAGATCCGGATCATCTCCGACGGCTTGCTCTCGAAGATCCCCGGATCCATCGGTTCCAGCGCGCCGTCGCGGACGACGAAGTTCGGATCGGGGGCCTTGCCGCCCGCCAGCATGAAGACCGGCTTGGTCTTGCTCCGCTTGTCGTCGCGCGCTGTCGCCCGCTGCAGCAGGCGCTCGGTCTCGTTGCGAATCAGCTTGGCGTGCGCGTGGTACTGGTGCATCAGCGCCTCGACCGCCGGGTGCACGGCCGGTCGGATCACGCCGCCGCGATCGCGCGCCTCCGGGTAGAGAATCGGCGCGATCGCCTCCTGCAACGCGAAGCGCAGGTGGTCCTGACGCCGTCCCGCCGTCGCGTGCATCAGGATGCGCGTGCGCATCAGCCATTCGGATGCCGCCGTGAAGGCCTGGGCGAGGCGGCCCGTCATCACGCCCTTCTCGAGCAGCTGTTTCGGATCGGAGGTCCCGAACCGCGCCTGCGCCGCCCAGCGTCCGACGCACAGGTCGCGCAGGCCGCCCGGACCGTTCTTGAGGTCCGGCTCCAGCAAGAAGATGGTATCGCCGAAGCGGCTGTGGCGTTCCTTCTGCTCGGCGCGCAGGCGCGCCACGAAGTCCTCGGCGGCGGTCTTCGCGACGCGGGCCCGGAACGCGGCCAGAAACTTGTCGGCGAGCGCCCGATCGCCGGTCAGGAAGCGCGCGTCGAGCAGCGCGGTCGCCGCCGCCAGATCGTTCGCGGGCAGCGCCAGCGCCTGATCGTACGCGCGCACGGCGTGGCCCGCGTCGACCTTCGCGTCCCACAGCGGATAGAGGATCGCCTCGGCGAGCTTCTGAACGTCGCCGCCGGGCGTCTTGGCGCACAGCACCAGCAGGTCCAGGTCGGAGAACGGGGCCAGCTCGGCGCGGCCGAAGCCGCCGGTGGCGAAGATCGCGACCGGCGTCTTGCACTTGGCGACCTCGCGCCCGGCGACGTCGATGATGATCGCGTCCACGTCGGCGGAGAGCGCACGCGCCGCCTCGATGCCGACATTCGTTCCCGGCACGATGCCACCCGCGCGCGCCGCCGCGGCCGCGCGCTCACGCGCGGCGGCAAAGAGCTGTGCAACACCGTCGGCCATCGTCCGGGGCACATTACCAGAACCGGCGCGCGAGTCGGGCGAACCCGTGTTTCGCACGCTGAGGGTTCGCGACTCAATTGACCGCGGCCGAGGCGTGTAGCACGTTATCGCCCATGGCCGAGATAGAGCTGGCGCCGCTGTCCCACCGCCTCGATGAGGACGAGGTCAAGACGCTGTGGCGGCTGCTGTCTGAAGCGGGGGCGTCCGCGCCGGAGAAGGCAGACGAGCACGCCTCGCACACGATCGCCGCGCGGCTCTCCGAGGAGGCGCTCACCGAATTCCTCGATCGGCTGGACGCCCACGACCTGGGCGCCGAGATCTACGTCCCCGTCGAATTCGAAGGCCGGGTGACGATCGGCGACTACCGGGTGGCCTCGTCGCAGGCGTTGATGGACGTGCTGGAGGAGATGCGCGAGGAGCTGAACGTCGACGCCGAAGAGGAAGACGAGGACGAGGAGGAAGAGGAAGAAGAGGAGGAGGACGAAGACGAGGGCACCGTGATCGAGGCTCAGCTTCGCCACATCTGGCACCTCGTCAGCGACGGCGTGACCGAATCGCTCGAGAAGAACCTCCCGCTACACCTGCAGGTCTGATCGCTCGAGCCCTTAGGCACGCATGAACACGTGCGGCGGAATCGATTCGCGGTACACCGAGCGCAGCTCGACCTTCCGTTCCAGATCGCGGATGACCGCCGTGCCCACGTCGATGTCGTAGAGCTCGTTGATGTTGGCGATGCCGCCCGTCGCGAACACGTTGATCTCGAGGATCTTGTCGCCGACCAGATCCACGCCGACGAAGTAAAGGCCGTCCGCGACCAGACGCGGTCGCAGAAGGTCGCAGATCCGCCGCTCGGCCTCGAGGAAGTCGGTGCGCCGCCGCGAGCCCCCGACGTGCATATTGTTGCGGATGTCGTCCTTCGGCCGCATCCGCTTGTACGCCGCGATCGTCGAGCCGATGCTCAGCGGCGCGCCGCCCAGCAGCAGCACGCGCTTGTCGCCCTTCGCCGCCGCCGACAGGTACTCCTGGACGATGACGTAACCGGCCCGCCGCACGGTCGAGATGATCTGCTGCACGTTCGCGGCCTGCCCGCGCGCGACGTAAAAGACGTTCTGGCCGCCGAATCCGGACAGCGGCTTGATGATGGCGGGGCCGTCCAGCTCGCGCAGGAACGCGCGCACCCGCTCGACCGACCGCGTGATCAGCGTCTTGGGCCGAAGCTCGACCGGGAAGCCGGCCAGATACATCTTCGAGCCCGCGCGCGACAGGCCGTCCGGATCGTTGACCACCAGCACGCCCAGCTGCTTCAGCCGACGCCCAAAATCGAGCGCCGGGTTGAACGCGTCGACCTCGACCGCGCCCGCGCTCGGGTTGTTACGCAGGAAGATCACGTCGAAATCCACGAGGCGCGCGGTCTCGCGCGGGGCGTCCGCCGCGACCAGGGCCTTCGCGTACCCGGCGGTGTCACGAAGCCGGCCCGATTTCGGGCGCACCACCTCGGCGACGAGATCCGACCCCTCGCCCTGCGAAAACGCGTCGACCGAAGCGAACGCGACGTCGTGCCCGCGGCGGTAAGCCGCGAACGCGAGGTGCAGCGTCGTGTAGGTCGCGCGCTGCGTGCGCGGATTGTTTACGACGAAGCAGATACGCATATGGACCTACCTCTTCGCAGCGTAACTCAGTCCTCTGTGGGTGTTTGTGGCGATATCCGTTAAAATGCCCCCGTGGCCGGGAAACCCTATCGTGGCGTCGGCGACGACGACGGCCGGCCGCGGCTGATCGACGAAGACGACGCCCAGGGCCTCAACTCGGGTCCGACCGTCGTCGACGACCAGAAGGTCGCCGAGGTCCTCAAAAAGCTTCGGTCGCTCGACCGCCCACCGGGTCCGCTGACGGGGGTGACCGAGGTGGTCGTGGACGCCGACTCGTCCGAGCTGACGCGCATCGACTCCATCAGCAGCAGCATCGAGATCGATACCGGGCCAGCCGTCCAGCTCGCGCCAGGAATGGAGGCCGACACGTCGCCGGCGCGCCTCGAAGACATGATGTACCCGGGCCAGCGGCCGACGGCGATCGGACGCAGCTTCAGCACGCCCGCCGACGGCCAGCCCGTGACGATTCCGCCCGATGCGGCGCGCGGGACGCTGTTCGGGCACAGCATCCACCTGCCCGACGTCAACTCCCCCGACGCGATCGACGCCGAGATCTCCTCGGGCGCAATCGATTTCCTCGACGGCGCGCCGGCGGCCCTGCAGCCGTTTCCGCTGGCCGATCGGCCCGCGCTGGTCGTGCCGCCGCCCACCTCGTCGCCGCGCCCGCAGTTCCGTACGCCCTTCGAGGCCGATCTGCACACGCAGCTGGTGGATCCGCGGCGGTCGAAAGGAAAGCGCTTGCTCGCCTTCGTCGGAGGTCTGTCGATC
>DATMZL010000272.1:0-3065 GCA_035607075.1 Polyangia bacterium | reverse complement strand
CGGAACGCCCGGCTGGGTTCAGGTCACCTCCACGGTGCCGTCGGCCCGAAACACGGGCGTGGCGCTGACCTGAACCCAGCCGGGCGTTCCGTCCTGGCGTTCGATGCGCGCCTCGATCGGGGCGACCACCTCGCCGCGCAGGGCCCGAACGACGGGCGACTGATCCATCGGCATCGGGCGTCCGTCGGGGTACGACACCTTCAGCATCCGGCAGCGGTCCTCCCCGAGGGCGGGGAACTGCTCGACCCGCCAGATGCGCGCGACCGCGTCGTTCGCGAAGAGGAGTGTGCTGTTTGGCCCGCGCGAGACGAAGATCCCGACGGGAAGCCGTTCGAGGATGCTCTGGAGGCGCCGCTCCGTCCGGCGGGCATCCTCGTACAGGCGCGCCCGCGCGAGAGCGTCCGCGCAGTGCTCGGCGACGGTCGACATGAAGGCCCGTTCCTCGACCGCAAAGCGGCGTGGCCGGTCGGCGCCGAAGGCGAGGACACCCAGCAACCGGTCCTCGCGAACCAGCGGGAGCACGCCGTGTGCGCGGAACGCGTCCCCGCGCCCCATCGTATCGATGATTCCGGCGGGCTGGTTCGCGACATCCGCTTCGCTCTCGTGAAACAGGGGGAGGCGGTCGCGGGCGACACGAGCCAACGGCAGGGCGGAATCTGCGGTGATGTGCCGGAACCTCTCGACGAACTGCTCGAGCGTTCCGTGGGAGCCGAGCAAGCGGAGATCGCCTTGCTCGTCGGCCGCCCAGACGGCCCCTCGGGCGACGCCGAGCGCCTGGGTGCCGGCCTGTATCGCCAGTCCGGCGACCTCCTCGGGTGTGACCGCCGACGACAGCGCGGCGGTCAGCTGCTTGAGATGCTCCAGTCTCTCCTGCGCCCTCTTCTCGCGCTCGAACAGGGTCGCGCGCTCCAGCGCCTGCGCTGCGTGGTGAGCGAGCACGGTGAGGAACATCCGCTCGTCATCGTCAAAGGTACGCGCGTAAGGAAACACCAGCGACACGCCGCCGATGGCGCGGCCGTGCACGACGAGCGGCAGGCACGCATACGAGAGCTCCGAAAACGTCTCCGAGTTTCGCGGCTGTTTCTCGGCGGTCTCGTAGCGGTGGCTGAAATCGGCGCGCGACTCGAAGAACAGCGGCTCGCAGCGCAGCATGGCGTCGCCCATGGGCAGCCAGGGTTCGAGAGGGATGCGCGCGTACCGCTCCTGCACACCCGGACCCTGGCCGCTCGCGCCAACGAGCTTGGCGTGCGTGGGCGGATCTTCGACCGTCCACATGAGCGCCGTGACAGCGCCCACCGCCATCTGGGCCTGATCGACGACCACCCGCGCAACCTCGTCAGCCGGCATCGGCTCGCTCAGACGGCTGGTGAGCCCGAGCAGCCCGTGCAAGCGGACGCGCATTTCGCCCTGTTCGGAGTGGCTCACCGCCCTGCTTTTAGAACGCCGCCAGGGTGTGCCACAAGATCCGAGCGGCGCTGGTGTCGCTCGGCCGACGTCCGTGCCGTCAGTGTGCCGGCATGACCTCGACCGCGAGAGGCCCGATGTCCGGCGCCCCGAAGGCAGTACACGACGAAAGTCCCGAACAGGAAGCGACCGTCGCGTTCGGCCACAGCCCCGGGTGAGTGGAGGGAACGGGCGCCGACATCGCGATCCACAGCGTGAAGTGGCCCAGGTGCTGCGGCGCGACCACCTGGATGCCGCCGGAGCTCGCGACGGCGTTCGTCGCGTCGCCCAGGTAGGACGGATCGTCCGCGTCGACATAGATGAATCGGGCGCCGAATTGAACCGGCGTCTCGAATTGCAGTGCCGCCGGAACGGTGACGTTGAAGGTGCCGCCGGCGGTCACTTCGCCTGGCGCCGTCGCCCCGAGGCCCGGGAACAGATCCGCGACGACGATCTCGGCCGCATCGTCGCCATCGTGAAGCTGGATCTTGAAGCGTCGATTTTCGAGAAAGCCGGACGCGCCCGCGATGCAATCGTCGTACGCGAGCGGCGTACCGTCGAGCGTCATCGTGAAGGCGGGGTTGGGGCTCGCGCCTTTGCACGCGGTGTCGCCGAAGACGGACAGAGTGATGGCGTACCCCGCCGGTCCAACGGACAGGAGGTCGCTTCCCCAGAGTGAGATCGAGGCGTCTTCGAGCCGCGAGCCGCCACAGCCAGCGATTGCGACCAGCACAACGGCAAGCGTCACAGGAGACTTCCCTGGCGTCGCGTCTCGCCGGGCCACACCGCCCCCGCCACCTGCGTACATCGAGGAGACAGTGTACTCCGATCGCGGGTAGTCTCGAAGGGATGAGCCGGGTGGGTCCGCTCGACATCGACCTCGAGCCCGAATGGGAGGACGTCACGGAGGAGCTGGGAAGCGCGCCGCCTCCTTACACGCTGACGCGCCCTGGCTCCGGCGCCGGGGTGTTTCAATTTTCGCCGGCGCTGTACGCCGGCGGCGCGCTGCCGAACGCGACGCTGGATCACCTGCAGCGACTTTGCGCGGATTTTGGCGAGAGAAAGAAGCTGGGGACGGCAACCTCGCCCGCGTCGTACGAGGATCCGCTCCGTCTCTGGTACGGAATGACCTTCGCCGTGAGGCAAAGCTTCATACGCGTCTGGTACGCGTCAGACCGAAAGAGCTTCGTCCTCGCGACGTTCATTCCGACCGGCAACGGCGCCACGGAGGGGGAATGCGCGCGTGCGATCGCGGAGTGCGAGCGCATGGCGTCGTCGATCCTGTTTGCCGAGGTGCCGGCGAAGGTGGATTACTACCGGCGGGACCCTGAGCGCGTCGAGGCGTTGCGCAAAGCCTCGGAGCCGCTCGTCCGCGACTTGCGCGCGGCAGGATTCGCGGTGAAGTCCATCGACGATGTCCCGAAGTTGGTCACGCGCGCCCCGGCCGTCGTTCCGATTCTCATTCAGGGGCTGCACGACACGTCTAGCCCGCTCCTGAAGAACGAGATCGTGGGTTGCCTGCGCGATTTTCCGATGACCCCGGAGTCGGTACGCGCGCTGATCGCAGAATTCGAGAAGCTCGACGGGCCGGACAAATTCGACAAATGGACGCTCGGGGACGT
>DATMZL010000273.1:0-6169 GCA_035607075.1 Polyangia bacterium | reverse complement strand
GCCGAGCCACACGCGCTCGCGTACGACGCCGCCCGCGCGCGGACCGTGCTGTTCTCGGGCCAGACGGGCACCACCAACAACGTCCCGGATCTTTGGGAGTGGGACGGCAACGCCGGCGTCTGGACGGATCGCACGCCCGCGACGCTGCCAGTGTCGTGGCCGCCGCCCCTCTCCCAACATACGCTCGTCTACGATTCGGCCCGCGCCCGCATGGTCGTGCTCGGCGGCCGGCCGCCCGGCGACGGGACGCTGGACAGCGTCTGGGAGTGGGATGGCGCGACCGGCGCGTGGACCGAGTACGCACCGAATCCGCTGATACAAGATTGGCCTCTTCCCCGCTGGGGTGCCGCGGCGGCCTACGACAGCGAGCGCCACTGCGTCGTCATGGTCGGCGGCGCCACCGGCGAAGGCGACCTGTTCACTCGCCAGACCTGGGAATGGCGCGGAGACACCGCGGCCTTCACCGATCGAACGGTCCCGGCGAAGTGGCCGACCATGCGTGAGGCATTCGCCTTCACGTTCGACACGGATCGGGGGAAAGCGATCGTCGTCAACGGGGCGACCGCGAGCACCATTTTCCGCGAGCTGTGGGAGTGGGACGGCGCCGGCGACGCCTGGACCGATCGAACGCCGAACATCCTGCCGCCGACGTTTCCCGGACTTCGCTCCGGCTTCCCGATCGTGTACGACCCGGATCGCCGCCTGGTCGTGACCTTCGGCCCCAGGACCTCGCGGAACCTGTACGAGTGGGATCCCGCGACCAACGTCTGGACGAACCGCACGCCGCGGGTCTTCCCGCGGTCCTGGCCAAACACGAGCGGCCCGATGGTCTACGACGCGAAACGGAAGCGAATCGTCATGGTCGGCGCTTTCGCCGCCGGCTCGGCGCCTGATCCGGGCGTGCGCGGGCGCGTCGACACCTGGGAGCTCGATCCGGAAACGATGGTCTGGCGTGTCGCGATCGGCGACGCACCGCCCGCGCGCGTCGGCTACGACATCGCGTACGACAGCCGCCGCGGATCGGTCGTGCTGTTCGGAGGCATGCATCCAGCCGTCGACACGCGTTTTCAGGACCTGTGGGAGTGGGACGGTGGCGCCGCGAAGTGGATCGACCGCACGCCGTCTCCGTTGCCGGCCCTCTGGCCGTCGGTGCGTTCCGGCCACGCGCTCGCCTACAGCGCCGCGCGGGGGCGCATCGTCCTGTTCGGCGGCGTCGGCGCGCTCAACGTCGGCGCGACCGCCGATACCTGGGAGTGGGACGGCGCGACCGGCCTCTGGCACGTCTATCCGGCCGCTGTCGTTTGGCCACCCGCGCGGGTCAGCCACGCTCTCACGTACGATCCCGCGCGCGGCGCCGTCGTGATGTTCGGCGGCGGCCAACCGCCCTACGGCGTCAACCCCACGCGCGACCTGTGGGAGTGGGGCCGCTAAGGCGGCACCGGGTGCTGGTCTAGGTACGAGCGCTTCTCGGTACGGTCTACCCCGTAGCAGCGTGCGTCATCGACGCCGGGCCTGAGCCGCCGCGGTCCATGGCAGCAACCTCTGTTGCACCACTTCAAGGAGGTACGCCCGAGGTGTGCCGTAACTTTTTCGCTCTTCTTATTGTTGGCGGCCTCGCGTTGGCAGGAGCCGCCTGCGGAGACGACGGCGCGAAGCGCCCGGACGGGCAGGCCGGGGGCGACGGGGGCGACGCAGGGGATGGAAGCGCGCGCATCGACGTCGCGGGCGATCACGCCGGGGACACGGCCGATGGCGGCGGCGACACCGTCGCCGATGTCGCGGGCGACGTCGCTGGCGATGTCAGCGGCGACGGCACCAGCGACCTCCGAGCCGATTCTGGCGGTGACGGCACCGTCGACGTTCGTCTCGACGTGAATGCCGACGTCGTCGCCGATCGTGTTCCCGACGTTCAGGGCGAGACGGGCGCCGACGTGCCCGGCCGCGACGGCGGCGGATCGTGCACCGACCAGATCAAGAACGCCGACGAGTCCGACGTCGACTGCGGCGGTTCCTGCGGACGCTGCGGGCTCGGCAGGCATTGCTTGGCTGCCACCGATTGCACCACCGGCGCGTGCAACGGCGCGGGCATCTGCGTCGACTGCCTGTCCGCCGCCACCTGTCCGGGCCAGGACACCGAGTGCAGCCAACGCACGTGCCTCGGCGGCGCCTGCGGCATCACGCTGGTTGCCGCGCAGACGGTGCTCGCCGCCCAGGCCGCGGGCGACTGCAAGAGCCGGCGCTGCGACGGCCAGGGAAACATCATCTCTGTCACCGACAACACCGATCTGCCGAACGACCAGAACCCGTGCACGCAGGACGTCTGCGCGGCCGGCGTCCCGTCCAACCCCGCCACGCCCTCCGCCGTGGCGTGCGGTAGCGGGCAACTGTGCGACGGCCAGGGCCATTGCGTCGGCTGCTTGACCGCCGCCGATTGCCCGGGGACCGACGGCGACTGCCGCACGCGCACCTGCAATCAGAACGTCTGCGGCTTCCTGTTCAAGGCGGCGGGGATGCTGACGCCGATCCAGGTTGCGGGCGACTGCAAGGTCAACGACTGCGACGGGAACGGCAACCCGCGCGTCTCGACGCTGGACAGCGACGTTCCCGACGACGCGAACCCCTGCACCGCGGACGTCTGCACGGCGGGCACGTCATCGCACACGTTCGTCGCCGCGAACACGGCGTGCGGCGGCGGCAACATCTGCGACGGCGCCGGCCGCTGCGTGCAGTGCCTCGTCGCGGCGACGTGTCCCGCGTCGAACAACCCCTGCCAGGTGCCGACCTGCAGCGCGCAAGGGATATGCGGATTCGCGCCTGTGCCCGCCGGGACGGCGGCGCCGCAGCAGAGCACCGGCGATTGCAAGCGGAGCCAGTGCGACGGCAACGGCCAGATCGTCGCGGTGAACGACGACAACGACAAACCGGTCGACAACAATGCGTGCACCGACGACGTTTGCGCCGCGGGCGTGCCCTCCAATCCCGCGCTTCCCGCCAGCACCACCTGCGAGGGGACCAAGCAGTGCGACGGCGCCGGCCATTGCCGGGGCTGCCTGACCGCTGCCGATTGTCCGGGAACGGACACCACGTGCCAGGCGAGAACCTGCAGCTCCGACGGCGTCTGCGGCATCGCCAAGCTCGCCGACGGCACCGCGATCACCGCGCAGGCGACGGGCGATTGCCAGATCGTCGTGTGCGACGGGAACGGCGGGGAGCGGTCCGTCACCGACAACGCCGATAAGCCGGTCGACGGCAACGCCTGCACCGACGATGTTTGCACCGCCGGCGCGCCGTCGAACCCACCGCTCGCGTCCGGGACGTCGTGCGGCAGCCAGAGCCAGTGCGACGGCGCCGGCCACTGCGTCGGTTGCCTGACCGCCGCCGATTGCCCCGGGCAGGACACCGCCTGCCGGGCGCGCACGTGCGACGCCAACCACGTCTGCGGCGTGCAGAACGTGGCCGACGGAACACCGCTTCCAACCGCGGGTCAGACGCCCAGGGACTGCAAGGTCGCGCAGTGCGACGGCCGCGGCAACGTGAAGTTCGTCGTCGACGCGACCGACATCCCGAACGACGACAACGCCTGCACACAGGACGTCTGCAACGCGGGCGTGCCGTCGAACCCGCCGGTCACGTCGGGCACCTCGTGCGGCGGCGGCAACGTCTGCGACGGGCAGGGCGTCTGCGTCCAGTGCCTGGCCGACGCGAACTGCGGGGCCGACAGCGATTGCCGGCACCACACCTGCGGCGCCAACCACACCTGCAGCGTCACCGACACGCCCGCGGGCACGCCGACCACGTCGCAAATCGCCGGCGACTGCAGCGTCGTGCAGTGCGACGGGCTCGGCGGGACCCTCTCCGTCAACGACGACGCAGACGTCGTCGACGACGGCAACGTCTGCACCGACGATGTCTGCGTGGCGGGCGCGCCCACGCATCCGCCCCGGAACGCCCGCGCCACCTGTGGCGGCGCCAACATCTGCGACGGCCAGGGCCATTGCGTTCGGTGCCTGGCGGCCGGCGATTGCGGCGCGGACTCCGCGTGTCAGGTCCACACCTGCGAGGCCGACGGAACCTGCGGCGTCGTCAACGTGCAGCGCGGAACGCCGCTCACGGCGCAGGTGGCGGGCGACTGCAGCGTCGCCCAGTGTGACGGAGCGGGCGGCGTGATGGCGGTGAATGACGACGCGGACGTCGTTGACGACGGCAACGTCTGCACCGACGACGTCTGTACGTCGGGCGCGGCGTCGCATCCGCCCAAGGCGTCGCGCACCGGTTGCCTGGGCAGCAGCCTCTGCGACGGGCAAGGCAACTGCGTCGCCTGCCTGGCCGCTCTCGACTGCGGTGCGGACAGCGCCTGCCAGACGCACGTCTGCAAGGCAGACAACAACTGCGACGTCAGCAACGTTGCTTCCGGCACGCCGGTCGGCACGCAGACGCCCGGCGACTGCAAGGCCACGGTGTGCGACGGCAACGGCGGAACGACAGTCGCGAACGACGACAGCGACGTCAGCAGCGACGGCAACGTCTGCACGAACGATACGTGCAGCTCGGGAACGCCGGCATTTCCCCCGAGCGCCGCCGGGACAAGCTGCGGAACGGGCCTGGCCTGCGACGGCGCCGGGACCTGCGCGTTCAGCGACGACTTCGAGGACGGCAACGCGAACGGCTGGACGCAGATCGAACAGACCAACAGCACGCCCGGGACCTGGACCGTCGCCAGCGAGGCCGGTCACGCCGGGTTGACCACGTTCGACTTCCAGCAGACCGGGACCGTCAACACCTACCACTATCAATACGTTCCCGGCGTGGGACCGATCGCCGACCAGACCGTTTCGGCCTGGATCATGGTGGGCGCCGCGTTCGCCGACGACAGCCACAAGGCCGGCGTCTGCGCCCGCTTCACCACCGACGGCACCAACAATGGCACCTCCGCCTACTGCTTCTTCATCCGCCAGGATGGGAGCGCGACGGGGGGGCGCCTGCAGATCTCCAAGAAGGCGGTGGGCGGTTCGCTGTCCGGGCTCATCAGCACGACGTCGCCGAACTTCCCGAACGTGACGATTCCTCAGTTCGTCGTCGGTACGTGGTATCGGTTCACATTGAAAGTCAGCGGCTCGGCGACCCCGACGCTGGTCGCCTCCATCAACGACGTTCCGCTGCGATCGGTCGTGGACGACGGAACCGTCGGCGGCGCGCCGCTCACGAGCGGGAGCGCGGCCGTCGTCGCTCGCCAGGTCCCCGCCAGCTTCGACGACGTGCTCGTCACGTCACCCTAGACAGGCGGGGTCGGTCATCCCCGCGCGGACGTGAACCGATCACTAAAGCGACAACTATCGTGTCGAAAGCGAAAATCGTCGCGTTGCGCTGTCGGGTGAAAACCCTACGCGACCGTGGAAGTCCTGGCGGGCGCGTGACGTTCCCCGTCAGTCACGAAAACGTTTCTGCCTGATCGTCGCGCGTCGTTCGACCTCCAAGACCGGTGTTCGAACGTTTCCAGGAGGTCAATCATGCGCGGACCAACGATTGGAATTGCCCTGGCCGGATTGGCGCTGGTGTTTGCGGCGTCCAGCTGTGCAGACCTGAAAGACGACACTCAATCCAGCGAGAACCTCGCCCTCGGCGACGCTCTTCCTGGAACCAACGCGACGCAATTCGCGGCTGCGAAGGCGAACTTCCAGGCGGCCGAAGGCGCGCCTGACGGCCTCGGGCCGATCTTCAACGAACGGAGCTGCATGTTCTGTCACCAGACCGGCGCGGTCGGCGGCGCTGGCGAGAACATCGAGCGGCGTTACGGGACGTTGACCAACGGCGTGTTCGATCCGCTGGCCAACACGGGCGGATCGCTGCGCCAGCTGTTCAGCCTCGGCGTGTTCACCGTCGGCAACGGCCAGAATTGCCAGTCGGGCATCGACGCGAATCCCGCACCGGGCGCCACGATCTTCGCGGGCCGCGTGACGACGCCGCTGTTCGGCCTCGGCCTCGTCGACTCGCTGCCGGATTCGGCGTTCGACACGCTCGCCGGCCGCGAGCCGGCTGCCGTCCGCGGTATCGTCAACCGGGTCAGCATCGCCCTGCCGAACCCCCTCGACGCCTCGCAGAGCGTTGGCAGCACCCGCGTCGGCCGCTTCGGCTGGAAGGCGGGCGTGCCCAACCTGGGGCAGTTCTCGGC
>DATMZL010000278.1:0-3410 GCA_035607075.1 Polyangia bacterium | reverse complement strand
GACGTACCACCCGGCGCCGACGCTGGCCGAGCTGACGGACGTTCTGGGCAGCCTCACGCGCTCGATCGCGGAGGATGCGTGCGATCTGGATCCGGCGGTGCGCATCGACAATCCGGACCTGGTCGGCGTCTTCTGGCAGGGCAGCCCAATTCCCCAGAAGCGCAACGGCAGCGACGGCTGGGAGCTGCTGAACAACGGCAATATTCGCCTGTACGGCATGTACTGCGATTGGCTGATCACCAACGGCCCCGGGGACCTCGTGGTGTATCCGACCTGCAATCCGCCGCCGCCGCCACACTAGCCGCGCGCGCGACGCGAGGCGACACGCGTGCAGTTTTCTTGAGCTACGGCGTCAGGGTTGTGGCTCTAAATACCGGACCACCGACCCCAGGAGGATGTGATGACTCGAGCGCGGCGTCTGTCCCTGACTGCATTTGCGTTGTTCTTCGCTGGAGCCATGGGCTGCGGAGGCAACGGCACACCAGCGGGTAGCGGCGGGACGGGTGGAGGCGGCGGGCGCGGTGGCACGACAGGACAGGCGGGCCGCGGCGGAACGACCGGCCAGGCGGGGAGCGGCGGAGGTATGGCGGGCGCAGCGGGCGGCAACGCCGGAGCGAGCGGTAACGCCGGAACGGGCGGCGGCAGCGCCGGAATGGGCGGCGGTAACGCCGGGGCGGGCGGCACCGGCGGCGGTAACGCCGGACGCGGCGGCACGGCGGGCGGCAACGCGGGAACAGGCGGCGGCAGCGCCGGCCGTGGCGGCACGGGCGGCGGCGCTGCGGGAACCGGCGGCGGCAGCGCCGGGCGCGGTGGCACCGGTGGCGGCGCTGCGGGTACGGGCGGCGGCAGCGCCGGGCGCGGTGGCACCGGTGGCGGTGTCGCAGGCGCGTCGGGAACGGGCGGAGGTGCTGCGGGCACCGGCGGCGGTACAGCTGGCCGGGGCGGCGCGGGGGGTGGCACCGGCGGCGCGCCGGTGTGCATGCAGGGCGCGTCCTGCACGACTTCGGGAAGCACCTGCACGACCGATTGCACGACCGGTGGGAACCCGATGCAGCAGTTCTGCACGTGCGTCGATCCCCCAGGGGCAGCGGCGCCCGAATACGCATGCGTCCGCGTTCCGTGCGGGACCACGAACGACGCCGGCTCCGACGCGGGCCCCGCTATCGGCGTCTGTCCGGATGGTGTCCGCGGCGGCAACACGACCTGCGACAGCAACTCGGACACGATCTGTCAGACGGCGTGCACGAACATGATGCACTACACCTGCGTGTGCACCGGCCGAGGCGGCCCCGATCGCTGGATCTGCGCCGGCACAGCGACGACGTGTCAGTGACGGCTGTCGTGTCAACGACTGGCGCGGAGCGCCTGCTCTAAGTCCGCGATCAGATCGTCGGCGTGCTCGATGCCGACGGAGAGGCGCACCAGTCCGTCGTCGATGCCCAGCGCCTTCCGACGCTCGGGCGGGATCGACGCGTGCGTCATGATCGCCGGATGCTCGGCCAGTGATTCGACGCCGCCCAGCGACTCGGCGCACGTGAACACGCGCAGCGCCGCGAGGAACTTCCGCGCGCGCGCGAGCACGCCGCTGCCGCCGCGAAACGCGAAGCTGACCATGCCGCCGAAGCCGGACATCTGGCGCCGCGCGAGCGCATGCTGCGGATGCGACCGCAGGCCTGGGTACAGCACCCAGGCGATCTCGCGCCGCGCCTCGAGCCAGCGCGCGACGGCCAGCGCGTTGCCCTCGTGCCGCTGCATGCGCACCGCCAGCGTCTTCGTCCCGCGCATGACGAGGAAGCTGTCGAACGCCGGCTGGCTGCCGCCCATCGAGTTCTGCAAGAACGCCAGGCGCGCGCGCAGTTCGGGATCGCGGCCGATGACCGCGCCGCCCACCACGTCGGAGTGGCCGTTCAGGTATTTCGTCGTCGAGTGAACGACGAGGTCCGCGCCCAGATCCAGCGGCCGCTGGAAGTACGGCGTCATGAAGGTGTTATCGACGCACAGGCGGACCTTGCGCGCGCTGCAGATCGCCGCGACCGCGCGGATGTCGGCGAGGCGCAGCAGCGGGTTGGTCGGCGTCTCCAGCCAGCAAAGCTGCGTGCTCGGCTGGATCGCTGCCGCGACGGCCTTCGGATCGCGGGCGTCGACGTAGCTGAAGCGCACGCCCAATCGCCGGTACACCTTCTCGAACAGCCGATACGAACCGCCGTAGAGGTCGTCGCCCGCGACCACGTGATCGCCCGCGTCCAGCAGTGACAGCACGGCAGCGGACGCGGCGACGCCCGCGTTGAACGCGAGGCCCCAGGCGCCGCCCTCCAGCGCCGCCAGGTTTGCCTCCAGCGCGAAGCGAGTCGGGTTCTGCGTGCGCGAATACTCGAAGCCGGTGTGCTCGCCGGGCGCCTTCTGCGCGAACGTCGACGTCAGAAACACCGGGGTCATCACCGCGCCCGTGACCGGCTCGGGATGTTGGCCGGCGTGGATCGCCGCGGTCTCGAAGCGAGGGCCGGCATGAGGCCGCTTCCTCGACCGCCCCGTCGATCGCTTCATGCGCTTAGCGCGCTTCGCGCGCTTCATCGCGCTCGGCGCTCGGCGAGATATTCGATGAGATCGATCTTGGTGATCACGCCGACGATCGTGTCGCGCTCCTCGACGACGACCATCTTGGCGTCGTTCAGGATGTTGCGCAGCAGGTGGATGCGCGTCGCCGGCGACACCGTCGCGTAATCGGATTCCACGAGATCGTCGATGGCCGTGTCGAGCCCGCCCTCCCCTTTCACCAGGTGATCGAGCAGATCGACCTCGGCGACGATCCCGACCAGGCGCGCGCCGTCCGCCGCCAGCACCGGCATCTGCGAGACGCCGTTGTCGCGCATCAGCGCGATGACGTCGCGCACCGCCTGCCCCTTGCGCGCGGTGATCAGAGGCCGCTGCTTCTTCGCCCGCAGCAGCTCGACGACCGTCCCCAGCGGGTCGGGCTCGTCGAGGAACCCGTTCTCGCGCATCCACTTGTCGTCGAAGATCTTCGACAGGTACTTGGACGCGCCGTCGGGCAGCAGCACCAGAATGTTCTCCTTGCGCTTGGTCGCCTCGGCGTACTTGATGGCACCCGCGACCGCCGCGCCCGAGCTGCCGCCCACGAACAGCCCCTCCTGGCGCACCAGCTCGCGCGTCATCAGGAAGCACTCCTTGTCGTCGACGCGCACGATCTCGTCGACGATCTTCAGGTTCATCGTGCTGGGGAGGAAGTCCTCGCCGATCCCCTCGACGTAATACGAGAACGGGCGCGTCATCCGCCCGGTCTTGATGTACTCGTAGTAGAGCGAGCCGATCGGATCGACGCCCACCAGCCGGAAACCGGGTTTCTTCTCCTTGAAGAACCGGCCGCAGCCCGAGATCGTCCCGCCCGTTCCCAT
>DATMZL010000283.1:0-5159 GCA_035607075.1 Polyangia bacterium | reverse complement strand
CGTCACGCACATGTGGTGGCTGCTTGGGCAGCACGCGCGCGGCGACGCGCAGCTGGCGATCGCGTCTGACGCCGAGATCGCGAAGTTCTGGCCGCACACGCGCTTCTGGACGGAATACAACCGCGCGCTGTCGGGCCTTGTCTCGCGGCAGGCGTACATTCCGCAGGCGCTCAAGCTGAAGGGGTACGAGAAGTGCTGGGCGCCGTACCTCGATCTGGTGGCGGCGCTGACCGCCGGGCGCGATCCCGCGCCCGAGCTGGCCGCCTGCACGGCGTCGTTCGCGCGCCGGAACCTCGACAAGCGGCTGGTCGACTGGAAGCGCCACGACGGCGACGGGCGGGTGCCGGTGCGCTGGGATTTTCGCGCGCCTTCAATTCTTGGTCGATGGCGCGCCGGCGCCGTCGGTTGATCGCGCTTCGGCGATCACCTTGATCGGTCGCAGCACGAACTTCGCGATGCGGCGGCGGACGAACGGGCGCGCGATCAGCGCGAACAGGCGCAGGATCCCTTTCAGCTGGACGTCCGCGGTCACCGTGAACAGCGTCCCGCGCCCGTCCGCTTCGATCCGGTTCGTGAAGCGCGCGTCGTAGTGGGGCTTGAATTCGTCGAGCCGGATCTCGTCGGACGACAGGACCGTCAGAAGATTCAGGACGCGGCCCGCGCGGGCGTGGTCGACCTCGATCGCCTGGGTCGTTTCGTTTTCGCGGATCAGGCGCGTGGCGCGGATCGTCGCAGGGAAAACGTCGGGCCAGTGCCGATAGTCGCGGTAGATCGCGTAGACGCGCTCGGGTGTCGCATGAATGAGCTGGGACGCGACAGCGTGGACGCTCACACGGTCAATCTGGCGACCGGCGGCGGCGAGTAAAGCCCGAGTCAGCGCGAGAAGACGGGGCGCGCCGAGCTGGGCGGGACGCCCGGGGTACCGGCCGGCGCCTTCGTTCGCACTGCCGCCGGTTGCGCCGGCGCTTTGGCTTGCTCGCGCTCGCGCTTGCGCTTGCGCTGGGCCGGCGTCGCCGTCGCCGGCGGGATTGGCTCGCCGAGCGCGGGCGTCTCGTCGGCGGTGGCGGTTGGCGTGGCGGCGACCGGTTCCGGCGCCGCAGGTTCCGGTGCGGGTTCCGTCACCGGTGGGGTCTCGCACGCGCCGGGTACGACGCTGGCGACGACCGGGGGAATCGCAGGCGCAGCCGCGTGTCCCGCGCCCGCGCCCGCTCCGCGAGAAGCGACCACGCCCGCGGACACACCGGTCACCACGATCAACGCCGCGACGCCAGCGGCGATCAACCGGTGTTCGCGCGGGCTGTTGCGGATCATCGCGAACACGCGGGCGACCTGCGCCCGGCCTTCGCGCGCAGCGACCTTCGCCGCGGACGTCGACGCGCGCCATGTCGCCGCCCACAGCGCGGTTGAACGTTGCCGCACGCGACTAAAAACCGGCACGCCGCGATCACGCGCTGCGCCCGCAGCCGATTGCAGCGCCGTGCGCGCCTTCGCCGTCACTTTCCTGGCGCGTACCAGGATCGCGCGGCGCTCGGGTTGCGCCGGAGCGACCGGATCAAGGTCGTCGAACCGCATCGGTTCGGGCGGCGGCTGCGCCACATCGGGCGGAGCCGCTTCAAAGAAGTCTCGCTCAAGCTCGCTGAAAGGGACTTCGTCTGATCCGTCGCGTGCCACTTCGAACGTCAGAGGCTCCTTAGCGCCTGTTTCATCAGCTGTCGTGAAAAAAGTGACGTGACGCCCCGGCCGAGCTGCGAAAATTCGGGCGATGACCTCATCGGCGGCGCTCGGGGCCGTGGCGGTACTATTGGTGATGTCCGGTGCGGCCCTGGCCGACGGGGGAAACGACATCGTCGCACACGCCCGGGCGGCGGAGTTGGCCCAGCTTCGCGTGCTGGCGGGCAATCCCGTCAGGTTGCACACCACAGGCCGCTTCGGCGACGGCAAGATCACGCACACGTTCGAAAGTTTCCGGCGCGTCGAGTACCGCGCGGGTGGCGCGGTGTCGAACACGTTCGAGCGCGGCCAGGTCGACGGCAAACCGGCGACCGAAGCCGAGCTTCGCAAGGCAATGGGCGTGAAGGACGATCCGAAAAATCACGACGACGTGCTGACCTGGGCGCTGGCGCCTCTGAGCTCGCCCGACATCGAGGTGACCGCCCTGGGTCCAGCGACGGCGGGCGGCTACGCACTTCGCTGCCGGGTCAAGCGCGACGCGCTGGTCAGCGTCGTCGTCCTGATGGTCGACGAGAAGACCGGACGCAAGCGCGCGGCCAACATCCAGATGGCGGGTATGAAGGCGAAGCTGGCCGATCGTTTGGAGAACGTCCTGTTCTACGCCGACGACGGCGCGCCCGCTCGGTTCCAGTCCAGCTTTCATTTCAAGCTGGCCTGGATCGAGCGCAGCGCCGAGATCAATTCCGAACGCGTTCCCTGACGACGCGCGGGGCGGCTACGTCTCCGACGAACGTCCGCGGCCTGCGCTCACGTCGGCTATCAGCTCCCGCAGGCGGGCGGTGCCGACCGGCTTGACCAGGTGGTGATCGAACCCTGCCGCACGCGAGCGGCGCAGATCCTCTTCCTGCCCGTAGCCGGTGATCGCCACCAGCACGGCCTGCGTGAGCCCCGCCTCGCGGAGCCGCGTCGCGACGGTGTAGCCGTCCATGCCCGGCAATCCGATGTCCAGCAGGACCAGCTCGGGCGGCTCGGCCGCCGCCGCCGTGAGCGCGCCCGGTCCGTCGTGCGCCAGCTTCACGCGGTGGCCGTCGCGCTCGATCACGACCTGCAGCGCATCCGCGGCGTCCACGTTGTCGTCGACGAGCAGCACGCGCATCGGAGGCCTCGCCTCGGCGGCGGGCGGCGCTGTCGCCGCGGCTCGCGCATCGGCCGCGGGTTTCGCGGCGGCGGGCGCCAGCGGTAACCGCACGACGAACTCGCTGCCACGCCCGGGGCCGGCGCTGGACGCCGCCACGGATCCGCAGTGCATCTTGACCAGCGTCCGGACCAGGGTCAGGCCGATGCCCAGGCCGCCCTGCGCGCGATCCGACGAGCGCGCCTCCTGCACGAAAAGATCGAACCCGCGCGTGACGATGTCCGGGCTCATTCCCGCGCCGTCGTCGCCGATCTTCACGACCGCCTCGCCGCCCTCGACGGCGGAGGTCAGCGTGATGTGCCCGCCAGGATCAGTGAACTTGGCGGCGTTGTTCACCAGGTTGGCGAAGATCTGGACGATGCGCGTCGGGTCGGCATCCAGCGGCGTCGCTTCCTGTGCCAGCGTCATCGCCAGCTGCTGGCGCTTCTCGAGCATCAACGGGCGGCTCACCTCCACCGCCTGCAGCAGCAGCGTGGCCAGCTCGACGCGCTGCTTGCGCAGCTCGATCTTCCCCTGGCTGACGCGCGACGCGTCCAGCAGATCGTCGAGAAGGCGCTTCATGTGGTGTACCTGGCGGGCGATGATCGCCTGGCAGGTGGCGCGCAGCTCTTCCTGCGTCGGCCCGGTCGCGTCGATGGCCTCGATCGCGCTCAGCATGGGCGCGAGCGGATTGCGCAGCTCGTGCGACAGCATCGCCAGGAATTCGTCCTTGCGCCGGTCCGCCTCGCGCAGCTCCCGCTCGGCGAGCTTGCGCTCGGTGACGTCCTGGCAGGTACCGATCATGCGCACCGGCTTGCCGTCGGCCGCGTACTCGAAGCTGGTCCAGGTGTGCATGTACCTGACAGCCCCGTCGGGTCGGACGATGCGAAAATCGTTCTCGGTAGGCGCGGCGCGCTGGATCTTGGTCGGCGCGCCGGCGCGCACCCGCTCGCGATCCTCCGGGTGGATGAACTCGAAGAAGCTCGCGTGCGTGACCTCGAACGCGCCGGGTTCGAAGCCGAACATCCGGAACGTCTCGTCCGACCAGCGCACCGCGCCCGCGGGCACGCCTTCTTCGCCTTCGGCCAGCGCCACCTCCCAGCTGCCGACGTGCGCGGTCGATTGCGCGCGCTCCAGCATCCGCTCGCTCTTGCGCAGCGCCACCTCGGTCGCCTTCAGCTCCGAGATGTCGTTGGAATGGACGACGAAGCCGCGGATCTTCCCCTTCGAATCGCGGTGCGGGCTGTAGGTGGCGCGCACTTCGCGCACCGGCCCGTTCTTGTATTCGATCCGCGTCTCGAACGTCACCTCCTCGCCGTTCAGGACGCGCTCGACGTAGGGCTGCAGGCGCTCCCACGCAGCTCCGCCGAGGACATCACGGATGTGGCGGCCAAGGTTCTCTTGCGGCGCGTAGCCGAACCAGCGCCGGTAGCCGTCGTTGCACCAGACGTAACGTCCGTTGGTGTCCACGTAGGCGAGCAACGCAGGTACGGCGTTCGCAACGAAGCGGAGCCGTTCCTCATTCTCGCTCGGCCGATCCTTCGGCATCGCCGGCACTCTCTCGCCTTACCTCGCGCCGGGCAAGACGCGAGGTCTTTCTTCGACGCGGCGACCCGTCAGACGCTTTTGACGCGAATACCGCACTGACGCGCGGACCTGAAGCGCCAGGGCTATTGAGGTAGCATCGGGACCATGACGGCTGCACCGGTGTCGGTGTTGATGTACGACGAGACGCCCGGCTACGGGCGCTCGCCGGCGGTGAAGCTGGAACTTGTCAGCGAGCGCATCACGGTGCGCCAGCTGATCGAAAGCCGCGTCCGGCGCGAGGTGGATGAGATCAACCGGGCGCCGGCGCACGAATTCCGCACGCTGGTCCAGCCGAGCGACGCGGAGCGGACATTGAACGGCTTCAGGCTGCGCACGCCGAAGCGGATTGACGCCGACGCGCAGTGCGCGCTGGCGTTCGATGCCTTCGAGCACAACCGCTTCTTCCTGCTCGTCGACGACCGACAGGTCGAACGGCTCGACGAGGAGATCGTCATCGGCCGCGACACGGAGGTCGGGTTCTTCAAGCTGGTTCCCCTGGTCGGCGGCTGAGCGCGCGTGGGCCTGCTCGACTTTCTGCGCGGGAACATGCGGCCACCCGACCCCGCGCTGGAGGCGTATCTCGAGGAGGTGGTGGCCGCGGCCGATCCCCAGCAGCTCAACATCATCTCCGCCAGCGTTCCGACGCAGTACGAGAGCGGCCGCGCGATTCTCGCGTCGCCCCCCGCGGCGCAGGCGGCGACGCTGGTCGCGGCCTGGGGCCAGCTCG
>DATMZL010001001.1:0-6889 GCA_035607075.1 Polyangia bacterium | reverse complement strand
CTTATGCCAGCCGGGGCGACGACGGACAGACAGCGCATCGCTAGAACCCCCACGCGAGCCCCGCGATCAGCGCGGCGGTGATCGTCCGCCGCGCGGTCTGGTCGACGTCGACCCACTGCGCCGTCGCGTGTGCGTCGAGTGTGAGCGCCCACCGCGCGTCGAGGCGCAGCGCCGCTCCCCCGCCCACGCGCACGAGCGGCGCGAAGCCGTCGCCGCTCGTCCCGCCATCGCCTCGACGGAGAACGGGCCCGCCGCCAGCGCCGATCGACGCGAAGAGCTCGACCCACTCGCGCGTGCGCCCGAAGGACCACCGCGGGCCGATCTCCCCGAGCGCGCTGAAACGATCAAGACGATAGTCGGTCGCGTCGGCAGAGCCCGACGAGCGGCCGAACGCCGCCTCGGCGCCGGCGAACAGGCGGCCCCAGCGCTGGCGATAGCGAACCGCGAAGCCAACCTCGGCGCCGGGTAGGGAAAGCGGCGCGCTGCCCAGGATCGCGGCGACGCCGATTCGGTGTGTCACGGCGGGCGGCGTGCTGAGCGGCTCGCGCCCGGCGGCGTACGCGGCGGCGAGCGTCGATACCGCCTCTGGTGTGAACGGCGAGCCGAACGCCGGAGCTCCGGGATCGAGCGCGTCGCCGGCGGCGTCGTCGCCCCGCGACAGCGTGGGCGCGCCCGCGGTCGCGTCCGTCCAGATCATCTGCGCGGCGTCGACCGGCGCGTGGGCGACGAGCGCGACGTCGGCCGCGCGCGCCGGCTCGCGCGGCGTGGCTCGCAGCACGCGGTAACGTCCGACGGGCAACGCCAGACGGAGGGGCCGGTTCTCGGCCTTCACGGCCTCGGCGAGGATGGGCCGCCCGCCCGCCGCCTCGACGAGGTAGCGACCGGCGGGCGCGGCCGACAGCTCGAGACGCGCCGGCGCGCGGCGCAGATCGACGACAGGCGCCGCAAGCTCGCCGGCGGGCGGCGAGAACCACGGGCGCTGCGCCCCGAGACGCTCGGTGTTGTATGCGACGAACGCGGCGAGCTCCGCGAACGTGACCAGCTCGTCGCCGTCGGCGTCGGCCGCGCCCGCCAAGCCGGATGAGAGCACATGCGAAAAGTAGCCGGCGCCGAGCGCGCGGACCTCGCCCGTGGTCTGGCCGGAAGAGGCGGCCGTCAGCACGCCGATCGAAGCTGCGGCCGTGCGTCGTTCCAGCGCGTCGACATCCGCCGACAGATCGGGACCGATCGCCTCGGCACCTGCAGCGCCACGCTCGGTGAACAGACTCTGCGACCGGCACGCGTCGATGAAGACGTACGCGCGCAGCGAAGGCGCGGCGCGCGTGAGCTCGGCGATCGCGGCGCGCAGCTCGTGGCCGGTGAGCGCCGCCTCGGCGCCGGCCTCGGGTTCAAGCAGGATCCGGCCGTGCAAACCGTGTCCCGCGTAAACGAAGTAGAACGTCGGCGACGGCGCGCCCGCGGGCCGCGCGGCGAGCGCGCGTTGTACGTCGGCGATCGCGCGCAGCACCGCGCCGCGTGTCGCGGGCCCGGCGGGCGTGGCGGCGAGGCCGGCCGTGGCGAGCCCCCGACGAGTCTCGTCGTCCAGGCGCGTGAGCAGCGCGACCCGACTGGCGCCGCCGGCGGAAGCGAACGCGGAGAGCAACAGGGAGAACCGGACGGCGTCGTCGTCGGCGAAGCGCAGCGCCGGCAATCCCCCCTGCGCCCCGTTGTAGCCGACCACGACGGCATAAATGTCGTCGGCCGCAGGCCGGGCTGCCGCGCCGGCGGCATGAGTCCCACCGAACGCCAACGCGAGGCATCCGAGGACGACCGTCGCCGGCGCCTGTCTCATGGCTCGATCACCAGGGCGCCTGTCACGACGCCGGCGCTGCCTCGACCCGCGAGGGCGTCTTTGACTGCGGCGTCGCCGACCGGCGCATGAGCGAACACCGCGACGATCTTCACGCGTCCTGGCGCGTGGTCGCGGGCCAGCTCCACGCTCCGGCCCAACGCCGACGAGCGGGCGTCCGGCGACGCGACCGTATCCGGCAGGTAGTCGTGCAGGGTGCCGCGCTCATCGAGCCCCGCGACGCGGACGTGCGCGGCGGTCCGCACGCCCCGCACACCGAGCTGCAGGTAGTCGGCGAGCGAAACGCGCGCCTCACCCGAACCGGGCAGCTCCGCGATGAGGCGCACCGGGCCGTGGCCCGCCGGTCCCGCCTGTCCGATCTTGCGGCTGGCGTAGATGACGAGCGTCGGTGAGGCCACCGGGGCGGTCGGCTCGGTCGGCACGGTCGGATCGGCGGCGCCCCGCATCGTCACCTCGTCGGCGGTCCTGTTCGGCGGCGCGCCCGGCCGCGCGATCCACAAGACGATCGCGGCCGCCGGCGCGAGAACGAACAACGCCGGCAGCCAGCGACGCCGGCGCGATCGATCGCGGTGCCCGACGCGAAGCTCGTCGACCGCGGCGACCAGGCGGGCGCGTTCGCGGGCGCGGGCCATCGCCGACCCGTCGACGATCGACTTCACGCCGGCGAGCTGGTCGTAGTGCGCGCGACACGGCGCGCACCCGCGCAGGTGCTCGAAAAGGCGCCGCTCGGCGGGGGGCGCCAGCTCGCCGAGCACGGCGCGCTCGATGTCGCGCTTGCGAAGGAAGAGGCTCATGGTTCCGTCACTTCCGCGAGCGCCGCGCGCAGCGTCGGATCGGCGGCGGCGCGGACGAGCAGTTTCATGCGCAGGTACTTGCAGCGGCGCGCGCTGATGCCGGCGGCGCGCGCCACTTCCTCGTGCGAGCGCTCCTCGACGAGTGAAAGCCGGAACACCACGGCGTCCTCGCGTGACAGCTGCGCCTCGAACCGGGTCACGGCTTCGCGTGCGCGCGCGACGCGCGCTTCGTACTCGGGGCCGGCGCCGCCCGGTTCTTCCGCGTGCTCGTCGGCGAGCTCGATGCTCGGGTCCGGCCGCCGCCCGCGGGCACGCAACAGCTCCTTGCAGCGGTTCGCCGCCACGACGCGCAACCAAGGCGCGAGATCGCCGCGCGCCGGATCGAAGCTGCCGGCGATCCGGTGCACGTGCAGCCAGACCTCCTGCACCGCCTCCTCGCGCTCGAATGGGCTGCCGAAGAAGCGGCCCACGAGCGCGCGCACCGCCGGCGCGTGCGTCTCGTAGACGGACAGGAACGCTTCGCGCTCGCCACGGCGAAAGCGCGCCTCGGTGTCGCTATCGACGCGAGCGGGAGCGACGGCGGCGGCCACGGGCCCTCTCGACCGAGAGTACCAGAGGCGCACGGCCCTGACCGACCTGCTCGGCGGCGCCGCAGGGCGCAGATGCTGGCTCTCGAAGGTGATCACGCACGTCACCATCTAGATCTGTATGCCGGTTGCCTCACGTTCGGACAAAACCGGTCGAGTCTGTCCGTCCCGGCGGGTCACGGCATACGAACAGAGCAGGACGGAGGTCAGAATGCCGCGCGTCACCCATCCCGTATCCATCGGCCTTGCGGCGATCGTTGTCGCCGCGCTGGCCGCGGCGCGTCCCGCCGCCGCGAGCTATCCGTGCGCCACCTACGTCGTGCCGTCCCTGGTCGAGTTGCAGCCGAGCGACGCCGGCGCCACGCGCGTGGTGATTCATGGCGCATTCATCCAGCTGACCAGCGAGACCGCCGCGACCTACGGCAATCCGAAATGCGGGGTCATGTACTTCGAATGTGTCGCGGGTCAGGAGGCGATGTGCCAGATGCAGTGGCTGGAGCTGCGCGACGCGGTTTCGGCGACGCCTCATTTCTGTGAGGGATTCGGCGGCTGGAACGTCCTGTCGGTCGCGACAGTCCGGGACGAAGGCGCGCCGCTCGGAGCGCCCGACACGTGGGATCTGGGCATGGGCATCGCGCAGGGCGTCTACGTCGACAATAAATGCCCGCCGGCGATGCAGCTCGTCTGCCCAGCTTCCGCCGGAGACGGTGGTGTGGTCGACGCCGCAACGCCGATCGACGCGGCGCCGGACGCGGCGCCGGATATCGCGCCGGATGCAACGCCGGATGCTGCGCCGATGGACGATGCCGCGCCGGTGACGGATGTTGCGCCGCCCACCGACGCGGCCGCGGACCCCAAGGGCGGCTCCGACGGCAGCGCCGACGCGGGCCCGATGTTGGCCCGGCGGAGCGGCTGGTGCGCAGTCGCGGGGCCAACGCGGCCGTCGCTGCCCGCTGGCGTGCTCGTGTTCGGCGCGATGGTGCTTGTCCGTCGACGCCAGCGCCGCGCCGGAAGATGATCGCCGCGCGCGTGTTCAGCACGTCCGGCCGTGACGCGATCGTCGCGGGCGCGGCGCTCGCACACGCCGCGGTCATCACCGCTGTCCTGACGTTCGCCGCCGCAAACACGCTGCCTCCTGGCGCGCGTGTCGGCCTCGCCGTCCTGCTGGCCGTGGCGATGAACTGGTGCGCGAACACCGTCTCGCACATCCATCTGCACGTCCCGATCTTTCGCGCCGCGGTCGCGAACCGCGCGTTCTCTGTTTTTCTCAGCGTCGTGCTCGCCGTCCCTCAGAGCTGGTGGCAGCTGCGGCACCTCGAGCACCACGGCCTGCTCGCGGGCGGCGAGCACGCGCGCGCAGCGGCGCTCCGCAAGCGTGGCGCCTTCGAGCTCGCCGCCTGGCTGGCTTGCGTCGCGCTCTTCGCGGCCCGCGCGCCTGTCGCGCTGGCGACGGTGTACGTCCCGGGCGTCGTCTTAGGTTTCTTGCTGTGCGCGAACCAGGGCCGCCAGGAGCACCGCGCCGCCGCCGCGGGCGTAGATGTGCGGGCGCGCCTCTACAACCGGCTCTGGTTCAACGACGGATTCCATGCCGCCCACCACCGTTTCCCCGAGGCGCACTGGACGACGCTGCCGGCGCGGGCCGCAGCGGACGACGTCGTGAGCCCCCTGCCGCCGATCCTTCGCCCGCTCGAGGAGCTTGTCGCAGTCGCAAACCGGATCGTCGCGGCCGTCATCGATGCGCTCGAGCGGAGCACGCTCCATCTCCGACCGGTCCGCCGCTTTCTTCTCGAAACGCACGCGCGAAGCTGGCGTCAGCTCCTGTCGCCCGCTGACGTCGCCGCCATCCGCGAGGCCACCATCATCGGCGGCGGACTCTATCCGCGCACGGCGCTCGTGCTCGCACGCCTGCTGCCGAACGCGCGCCTCACGCTCGTCGACGCCGTGCCCGCTCACCTCGACCGCGCGCGCGCGTTTCTCGAACCGCTCATACGCACCACGCCCGAGCGCGTCCGCTTCCTCGTCGGCGTCTTCGACCCCGCCGCAAAGGTCTCCGCCTCCGCCTCCACCTGCGACCTCCTCGTCATCCCGCTCGCTTTCCGCGGCGAGCGTGCTCGTCTCTACGCCGCTCCGCCCGCCGCGCGCGTGGCCGTCCACGATTGGATCTGGCGCAACCGGGGCGACCGCAGCGTGCCCGTCTCGCTGCTGCTGCTCAAGCGCCTCAACCTCCGCGTGAAGCCGACCGCGAACTGACGCTCAGCGCGCGAGATCTCCGTCGGCGACTGCGTCGAGCGCCGCTGTGTCTTCGGTTCCTGTCTCGGTCCAGTGGACGCGCTTGATGGCGGAGATGGTTTCACGTCCCCGCAATTGATTTCGCCTTCTCGGCCTCCAGCTCCCACAGATACATGAAGTACGAGGCGATTTCTCCGTCCTGGCCGCGCGCGTCCCCGGCGATCACCTGTCGTGCCGCACGGGCCAAGATCTCCTGCGACGCACAGTCGGTCAGAGCCCGGTAGACCAACAAGTCGACGGCACCAACGTAGGGCTTGTTGAAATTCAGTGTGATGATGCCTTTCCGTCGCCTCAGCTCCTGCTCGAGGAACGAGAGCACCGTCGATTTGCCGTCGCCCCATTCGCCATAGATGCCGATGGCGATACTGCTCGGGTCTGTGAAAGCAATGATGCCGCCTGCGATCGCCCGGGCGAAGGCCGCCCTTTGGAAGCGATCCTTCTTGGGGTCGCGCTCTGGCGTGTCTGCCGCGTAACTCGTGGTCATATCGGCCCGCGAAGTAGCTGCGCTGGTCACCTGCTCCGGACGGCGGAACTACGGCGTTCCGCCATATGCCATGAGCAAATTTGAAGCATATGCCTTGCCGCAAGCAAGCGAAACAGTGGCGATCGGGACGATTGCATCTGCGGGTGCAAGCACCGCTAATTCTGGACTTTGTCAAATTCACACGTGCTTGAACGTTCTCAACGTCTTGCGCTCAGTTGCTAACGTCTCGACACCTGTCACGCCGGAGGTCGTGGGGCGCGACGCTCATCGTTCAACGCTCTGGAGAAATTTCCACAGGAATGTAGCCTTGCTCGGCGAGGTGCGGACAACGTTGGGTCCGCCGATTGGCTCCCGGAGGAGGAAACGTGATGGCGGCGAGCAAACATCTGCCGACGATGTATCACTACGATGAAGGCGGAACCGATCTGGATCGAACCTTCGATGTCTCATTCAGTGCCGTGCCGGACGAATTGCAGCAGTTCGTCGAATGCATATGTTGCAACCGAACGGCCCGCCCCGATTGCGCCCGCGTCCCCGAGGGCATCGGACATGTCGTATTTGTCGTGACGAGGTGGCAGCGGTCAGCAGCACGCGTCGCCGAAATCGGGGACGCCGCGCTGCTGTTCTCGGGTCCACACACCGTCAAGCATCCGATGCCGCTCGGGAACGGCGAGACGATCGTCGCGCAGTTGCGTCCCGGAGCGGCGCGGACAGTATTCGGTGTTCCCGCCCATTGGCTGACGAATCAGATCGTCTCGGCGCACGCGGTGCGTGGCGCGAGCGCACGACACGCGCTCGACCGCCTCGTCGCCGCCCCGTCGTCGCGCGCGCGCGTCGCGATTTTCACGGCGATGCTATCGGGCTGGGTGCGGCCAGCGCGGGACGA
>DATMZL010000306.1:0-3353 GCA_035607075.1 Polyangia bacterium | reverse complement strand
GACGACTGCAAGGCCGCGATCAAGGCGGCGGCGGACGCCTTCGCGGCGATCGTCGACACGCAGGGTTACCGCGTGCCGTTCAAGCCGGGCAAGAAGGGCTTCCCGTGGGGCTCGAACTCGTCGGTGCTGAACAACGCGATCATCCTGGCGCTGGCTGCCGACAGCACGGGCGACGCGAAGTACGTCAACGCCGTCGCCGAGGGGATGAACTACATCCTCGGTCGCAACCCGCTCGACAAGTCGTACGTCACGGGCTACGGCGAGCGCCCGCTGCGGAACCCGCACCACCGCTTCTGGGCGCACCAGGCGAACGCGAAGTTCCCGTCGCCGCCGCCGGGCGTCGTGTCGGGCGGGCCCAACTCGGGCCTGCAGGATCCCTACGTGCAGGCGGCGGGCCTCAAGGGCTGCGCGCCGCAGAAGTGCTTCGTCGACAACATCGAGGCGTGGTCGGCCAACGAGATGGCGATCAACTGGAACGCGCCGCTCGCTTGGGTGGCCGCGTTCCTCGACGAGAAGGCGAGCGGCAAAGGCGCGGCGGGCGGCAAGGCGCAAGGTACGAAAGGCAAGAAGTAGCCACGCCCGCCACGGCCGACACACCGATCACCGACCGCGAATCGCTGATCGCTGCGATCGAGCGCGGCGCGCGGCCGGACTTCCTCTTCTTCTGGGGACACACACCGTCAGCGAGCGGGCGGCTGGGACAGGAGTGCTTGTCGCAGTGGTACCCGGCGCCGTTCACCGTCGACGGCGTCCGCTACCCAACCGCCGAGCACTTCATGATGGCGGAGAAGGCGCGCCTGTTCGGCGACGACGAGGCGCGAGAGAAGATCCTTGGTGCGGCGAACCCGGCCGGCGCGAAGAAGCTGGGCCGCACCGTCCGCGGCTTCGACGAGGAGAAGTGGGCGGCGGCGCGCTTCGAGATCGTCGTGGCGGGCAGCAAGGCGAAGTTCGGCCAGAACCCGACGCTGGGCGCGTTCCTGGCCGGGACGAAGAACCGCGTGCTCGTCGAGGCGAGCCCGACCGATCGCATCTGGGGCATCGGCCTCGCCGCGAGCAATCCGGAGGCAACGCGGCCCGATCAGTGGCGCGGCCTCAACGTGCTCGGCTTCGCGCTGATGGTCGCGCGATCCGGTTAGGGGCAGACGAGCTCGCTCGACGCCTGCGAGACGGGCAGCGACGACATCGCCTCGCTCCCGTCGAAGTCGGCCGGTCCCGCCGAGCACGACCACGCGTTACCGTTCGCGCTCCAGAAGAGCTTGGCGACCAGCTTCTGGTTCTGATCATAGACGTAGATCCAGGCGACATCCGCGTTCACGATCTGGATGTACGTGAACTGAGCGCCGTGCACGAGCGCGGCCTTCAAGTGGCACGCGGCCGCATCTTGCGTTCGGCACGGCGCGCAAGCGAACGCGATGCCGTCGTCCAGCGTGCAGATGGTCGCCGTGACTTGCGCGATCGACGTCGAGCAGTCATCGCCGAGAGGGCGTGCGCAAAACGCGCCGCTCGTGTCAGAGCCCGCAGCCCCACCGCCGCCACCGTTCGACGACGCGCCGCCGCCGCCGTTCGACGACGTGCCGCCCGATCCGCCCGTCCCACCGCGCGGGCCCGAATCGGCTACCGACCCGAGCGAACTGTTGCAACCGCCGGCCATCACGAGCACCAACCAACCGGCCAGACAAGGGGCCGTCAGCGCGCGCATAGCAACTCATTCGCGCTCGTGTTGCTGGGCAGCAGCGCCATCGCCTCGCGCGAATCGAAGACGGCCGGGCCCGCCGAGCACGTCCAGGCCTGTCCGGCGAACGCTCCGTTCGCGCTCCATTCGAGCTTGGCGACCAGCTTGTTGTTCAGGTCGTAGGCGTACACGAACACGACGTCGACGTTCAGGATCTCGATGTACGTGTACTGCGAACCTCGTACGAGCGCGCCGTGGATCCCGCAGTTCTGGCCGCCGTCGACGCCGCACGGGTTGCAAGCGAACGAGATCCCCTCATCAAGCGAGCAAATCGGAGCCGTCGAGCTCAGCAGGGGCTTCGGCGAGCAATCGTCGCCAAGCGGCATGTCGCAAAACGTCCCGTTCGGGTACGCGTCATAACTGACGTCCCCGCCCGAACCGCCGCTGGCCGTGCCACCGTTGCCACCGCTGGCCACACCGCCCGACCCGCCGCCATTCCCGCCCGGTCCGGCGTCGGTGCGCGACCCAGGCGAGGCGCCGCAACCAGCCGCCGTCGCAAACAACAGAAACGCCGTTACCCAACCAGCACGCATGCGTCGAGCCTACAGCATCGTGCGTGCCACCGCCCAAAGTCGCAAGCAGCCGCGCCCACCCAACCTGGCGGCAGCCGCGGCTCGGACATTCTTGTCGTGGTTAAAGGCCGATCTGGCGCTTAGACCTCGCACTCGACGATGACCGTCGAGCCGGGCTTCGCGTACGGGACCAGGTCGCCGGTGACGGGCTTGCCGTCGACGGTCAGCTTCGGGGAACCACCCTTGCCGCTGTTCTTGACGTGGATGCGGTACTCGGCGCCGCGACACTTGCGCGTCACGGTGAACTTGCCGACCTCGCCGCCCATGCACGGGCGCACGCGCAAGCCCTCGTAGTCGGGGCGCACGCCCAGGAGGTAGTGCGACACCGCGACGAAGTTCCACGCCGCCGTCCCGGTCAGCCACGAGTTCTTCGCCTCGCCGTGGCGGACCGCGTCCTTGCCCGCGATCATCTGCGCGTACACGTACGGCTCCAACCGGTGGATCTCGCTCTGCTCCTCGAGGTACGCGGGCGCGATCTTCTTCCAGTACTCGAACGCGCGGTCACCGCGACCGATCACCGTCTCGGCGATGATGATCCACGGATTGTTGTGGCAGAAGATGCCCGCGTTCTCCTTGTAGCCCGGCGGGTACGACGTGATCTCGCCGATCTCGACGTGGTACTCGGTGTAGGGCGGGTTGTTCAGCACGATGCCGTACTTGGTGTCGAGCCGCTCCTTCACCGAATCGAGCGCCTTCTTCGCTTGCCCGCCCTCGACGCCGATCCCGGCCATCACGCAGAAGCCCTGGGGCTCGATGAAGATCTGCGCCTCCTTGGTCTCCTTGGTGCCGATCTTCTTGCCGAAGAAGTCGTAGGCGCGCAGGAACCACTCGCCGTCCCAGCCGTGCTTTAGCACGACGTCGCTCATCTTCGCCGCCTCGGCGCGCGCCGCCTTCGCCTCGTCGGCGAAGCCCTTCTTCTCCGCGAGGTACGCGTAGTCGGGCGCCACGCCGACGAACATGCCGGCGATGAACACGGACTCGGCCGTCCGTCCCGTCCGGTTGCCGGTGGTCTGGAACGATTCGTCCGGCGTCTCCGAGAAGCAGTTCAG
>DATMZL010000964.1:0-5259 GCA_035607075.1 Polyangia bacterium | reverse complement strand
CCGAGGCGGCGGGCGCCTCCGGCTCTTCGACGGGCGGCGACCTGGGCACTTTCGGGATCACCACGATGATTCCTTCCGGCAGGACGTTCTCCAGATCGCGAGAAGCGTACAGCCGATCGTCGAATACCGCGAATACCAGGACAACCATCAATGCCAGCGCGAGCGAGGCCGCGGAACCGACCAGCGCGACCTTCAACCGCCCGCCCGCCACCGGCCGGACGGGCCGGAAGGGCGGGTCTGCGACCACCAGCTGGCCGGCCTGGCCCCCGGCAGCCAGCGTCGCCGCCAGCTCTGCCTGAAACTGCTTGGACTCGAGCTGGTTCTGTCGTTCGCGCGCTTCCGACACCTCACGGTTCAGTCGGGTCCACTCGGTGTCGATCGCGACCACCGACGTCGGCGCCTTGGGCAGCTCGGCGCGCGGCGCGCTCCGAGACCTCAACACAGCGATCTGCTGGCGCACGGCGGCCAGCGCGCGGCGGACGGCCGCGTCGCGGCTCGAGGCAGGATCGTCCACCACGACCGGCGCGCCGTCGGTGGTGGTCGGCGGCCGCCACGCGGCCAGCGCCGCGGCCGCGCGGCGTTCGGCCGCTTCGGCGGTCGTCAGCCGCCGCATGGACTGCTTCATGTCGGGGTGCTCGTTGGTCAGGTGCAGCTGCTTCTCGGCCAGATCCTTCTGCGCCGCGTGCAACTCGGTCTGCGCGCGCGTGTGCGCGGCGACCAGCTCCGGGTCCGCGGCCACCTCGCGGCGTCCGACGACGACGTGCGATCCGCCCGTGGCGGCCAGACTTCCTTCGAGCTGCGCGGCCTGCATCTCCAGGGCGGCCACGCCGTTGTCGGCGCCGGCCCGATCGCGATCGGCGGCGCGAATCAGGCCACCCGCGGCGGCCGGGGTGCCGGCTTCGGCGGCGAGCTGAGGGTGCTTGGTCAGGAAGGCGGCCAGCGCTTCTTCCTTCTGCTTGAGGTCGCGGTCGGCTTGCTCGCGCTCGGTGTCGAGGAACTTCTTCGCGTCGTCGGCTTCCTGCTTTCGCCGATTGGCGTCGTCGGCCACCACCCCGGACGTCAGGCGTTCGAGGACGCTCTTGGTCAGATCGCGCGATTCGCCGTCGTACGACACGCGGTACGTGAACCCGTCACGATTCGAGATCGCGATGTGCTTGCGCATTTCCTCGATCGTCTCGATCGAACCCCGTCGCTCGAGCAAGCTGCGGTAGAGGTTCATTTCCTTGATCACGGCGTCGAGGCGTTGCCGCGACATCAGCATCTCTTGCAACCGCGCCGCGATGGCGCGCGGCGATTCGCTCTCCCGGCCGGCGGCCCCGGCCTGGACGCCATGCTCGAAGACGATGACCGCTTCCGACCGGTAAAGCCGGGTCGTGGACTGGGCCAACGCCGCCGTCGCCGCAAGGCCGACGCCCAGCGCGATGACGCCCCCCCACTTGGCTCGAACCACGCGAGGTCCATACGACATCAGCGCGGTGAGCTCGCCCCGCCCCAGATCAGGCCTTCTCATCTACCCAAAACTATACACGTGTACCGGGTTAATCGCCTGGCGGCGATGGCGTATCCGGCTTATTTTCGTCGCCTTCCGCTCGTTGATCCGGGGCCGGCGGGAGCATGGGCAGTCGTCCGATCACCGACATGCCGAGCGTCGCGACGTCGGCCGCCTCGACGACGCGGGGATCGAACGCGCCGGCCAGCAGGGAAGCTGCCAGCAACGCAAACACGAACGTGACGATTGTGTTTATGACCAGTCCCTCGTGGGTCGCGGCGGGCGGGATCCGGCCCGGATCGACGAGCTCGAAGCGGAGCAGCTGCTGCTCTCCCGCGGCGTGCAGCTCGAGGCGCGCGGCGGCCACCTGCGCCTCCTTCGCCTTCAGGCGGGCGGCAGGTTCCAGCGCGGTCGCACTCGCGTCGTCGAGGTGTTGCTGTGCCGTTTCGAGGGCGGCCTCCGCTCCGGCCTGCTCGCGCAGCAGCGCCGCCCGCTCGCGCGCCAGCGCCGAGTCGATCATCAGGTCGACGAGCGCGTTCGTGATCTTCCAGGCGGCGTCCGGGGCCGGCGCGCTGTAGCTGAGGGAGATGCGTGCCGAGTTCGGCGGATCGGACGCGGCGTAATCCTCGACGACGTCGTCCTGAATGATGTCGACCTTGATGCGATCACGCAGGTCTTCGATCGCGAGGTCGAAGTCCTTCGCCGCACGTGGGAACTCTTTCGGATGACTCCGGATCAAGTCCTGGAGACGCTGGCGCGTGAAGGTCAGCTCACGAAGGTGCGTGCGCAGCGCCGCGACGCCGAGGTCGCCGCGGGTCATCACGAGCTGATTCTCGGTCACGCGCACGACCGCGGTGACGCTGTAGGCGACGGCGCCGCGGGCGCGCATGATCGTCATCGCGGCGGTCAGCGCGGCCGCGGCCGCCAGCCAGATCGGCCACGACGCCTGCGCCCGCCGGCCCAGTCGGCGGAGCTCCGTGCGGCCCGCGACGACCAGCGACGGTTCGGCGTCGAACCAGCTCTTAATGATTCGAGCTCGGCTGCTTCGCACCTGCGGCGGCCAGATCGGTGCCCATCATGACCCGATCGAGACGCAGGAGGCGGAAGATCGCGAGCGGCTGGTCGCGCAGACCCACCATCACGACCTCGCCCCCGTATCCGCGCACCCGCTTGTAGAGCGAAACCAGCGCGCCGACGCCGGAGCTGTCCAGCATCCGCAGCGCCGACAGGTCGACCTCGACCCGCTTCGGTTCACTGGTGATCAGCTTGTCGATCTGGCTGCGCAGGTCACCGACCGTCGCGGTGTCCAGCTCGCCTTCGATGGCGACGCGGGCCGCTCCCCCGTCCTGGGTCGAAACGGTGACGGTCACGCGCCACCGCCTTCCGCCGTACCCGCCGCCAGGCAGTCCGTCCTCGCCGTCCTGTCCCGCAGCCGCTTGCTGAGGGTCAGCACGTTGGGCCGGCCCGGCCGGTACCTGACGTCCATCAACTCCTTGATGATGAACAGCCCGAAGCCGGACTCCGGCAGGCGGGCGAAATCCGGTTCGGGGACGCGCGCGGGATCGAAGCTGCCTCCGAAGTCGCGCAGCTCGACAGAGATGTAATTGCGTCGTGGCCGGATGTTCATCTCGATGATTCCGTCGTCTCGTCCCGCATATCCATGCAGCACAATGTTATTGAAAGCTTCGCTGACCGCGGTGACGACGTGCATGCGGAACTCGCTCCACTCCGTGTCGCCTTCCAGCTGGCCAGGGCGCTCCCGAACCAGCTTGCAGGCCGCCGAGACGGCGCGGAGGACGATGTCACGATGTTGCACACGCCCGAGCATCGACAGTCTGATGGGAACGGACCCCGGAATGATGCCACTTTCCGTTCGGCGGTTCCGTAGTTTTTGGGTTTCGTTGTAGTTTATCGGCGTGCGGCGTTCGGTTCGTCTGGCCAAGCGGTTCATCGACCTCGTTGGGGCGTCGGTGGGTCTCGCCATTGCCCTTCCTTTGTTTCCGCTGATCGCCATCGCGATCTACCTGGAGTCCCCGGGCTCTGTGTTCATCCGGCAGCGCCGCGCAGGCCAGCTGCGTGACATGGACGAGAGTCCCACGGGCGGCGCGCCGCGTCCACGGTTTCATGAGTTCCATATGCTGAAATTTCGGTCGATGAAACCGGACGCCGAGAAGCACACCGGCGTGGTTGTCGCGGCGAAGAACGACCCCCGCATCACACGCGTCGGTCGCGTCATCAGGAAGACGCGGCTGGACGAACTGCCCCAGTTCATCAACGTCCTGCTCGGTCACATGAGCCTCGTCGGTCCGCGTCCCGAGCGGCCCGAGCTGGCGGAGCAGCTGGCGATGGCGATTCCGTTCTTCGAGGAGCGGATGCGCGACGTGAAGCCCGGCATCACCGGGTTGGCCCAGATCAGCCTCAGCTACACGGGAAAGCCGCTGCCCGACAGTGTCATCGCGAAGTTCGAACCCGACCTGACGAACCCGTTCAAGATGGAAGGCACCGAGGACGCGCTGGCGGATCACATGCGCATCAAGCTGCTCTACGATCTCGCGTACTGCGCGCGGATGGAGGAACTGGGGTCGTTCCTCGCCGTGGAGTTCGAGATCCTCGTGAAGACGCCGCTGGTCATGCTGCGGGCCCTCGGGACCTAGCGCGCATCAAGATGATCGTCGCGCACGTGTTGTCGTCGCTGCGGATCGGCGGCCAGGAGCGAATGGCGCTGGATCTCGCGTCCGGGCAACTGGAGGCAAGTCACCGGGTGATGGTCGTCAGCCTGGCGCCGCCGCCCGACGGACCGCTGGTCGATTCGTTCCGCAAGCGCAACGTGACCGTGCACCGGGTCGCGAAACGTCCGGGCGTCGATCCGTCGCTGCCGCTTCGGCTGGCGGCGCTGTTCCGGCGCGAAGGCGCGACGGTGGTTCACACGCACAACCGCATGCCGCTCATCTACGGCGCGATCGCGGGCAAGCTGGCGGGCGCGGCGGTGGTGCACACGCGGCACGGGCCGGGAAGGGGCACCGGGCGCGAGCAGTGGTTGCGGCGCGGCGCCGGCATGCTGCTGGATGCGTACGTCGCCGTCTCGCCGGAGCTGGGCGAGCTGGCGAAGACGCTGCGCGACTGCGCGCCCGCGAAGCTGAGCGTCATCGCGAACGGCATCGACATTCATGCGTTTGGCGGCGCGGCCGGCGAGCGCGGCGCGGTCCGCGACGCGGTGGGCATCCCGGCGGCGGCGTGGGTCGTCGGATCGGTCGGACGTCTCGCCGTCGAGAAGGACTACCCGCTGCTGGTGCGGGCGAGCGCGCCGCTGCTGTCGGAGAATGACCGGCTGCTGCTCGTCGGCGACGGCGCGGAGGCGGGCGCGATCCGGGCGGAGGTCGCGGCGCGCCAGGTCGAGCGGTTCGTCGCGCTGCCGGGCGCGCGTGACGACGTGCCGCGCCTGCTCGCCGCGATGGACGTGTTCGCGCTGTCGTCGCGCATGGAAGGGCTGCCTCTGTGCGTCCTGGAAGCGATGGCGGCGGGCGTGCCGATCGTGGCGCCCGCCGTCGGCGGCCTGCCCGGCCTGATCCAGGACGGCGTCACGGGCTTTCTCTTTCCGGGCGGTGACGAGGAGCGGCTGCGCGCGCGGCTCGCGGCGCTGCGCGCGGATCCGGCGCTGGCGCGCGCGGTGGGCGCGCGCGGGCGCGACTACGTGCGCGAGCGGCATTCGCGCGAGGCGATGGTGCGGCGGTATCTCGACCTCTACGCCGGCATCGGGGCGCGCGCGTGAT
>DATMZL010000968.1:0-4497 GCA_035607075.1 Polyangia bacterium | reverse complement strand
GCGGGCCCGGCGCGAAACAGCTTCGCGCCGCACTGGGTGTCGTAGACGCGCGCCCGCAGGATCAGCGACGCGGCGGTCGCGAACACGCGGCCGAGGTAGTGACGGGCGGCGCTGCGTTCGATGTCGTAGCCGAGCATGCCGATGCGCGCGCCGATCGCGACCTGGACGCCGGGGCGGGCGAGCGCGGCCAGCAGATCGTCGAGCTCGGCGGGCGGCGTCGACAGATCGGCGTCGAGGAAACCGACGATCTCGGCGCCCGCCGCCAGCGCCGCGCGCAGGCCCTCGCGCACCGCCTCGGCCTTGCCCCGGTTCGGCGTCAGCTGCAGCGCCACCATGCGGCCGGGGCGCTCGGCGGCGAGCCGGTCGAGCACCTCGCCGGTGGCGTCCCGGGACCCGTCGTTGACCAGCAAGAACGACGCGTCCGGATGGCTGTCGACGAACGCGAGCAGCGGCGCCGCGGCGAGGCGTTCGGCTTCGTTGTAGCAGGGCACTACGACGGTCAGCCTCGGCATCCGCGGCGACATCTTATCTCGATGTGGCGCGTGGGGAAGGGACGGCTTTGCCGGCCCGAGCCCGTCGCGGGAGGTTCGGAACCCTTCCAGGGTTCCGAGTCATATAGACTTCGCGCCTTGATGACGGTCGCGGCGACGCAGACGCCGGCGGCACCGCCGCCGCCCCTGACGCGGGCCGCGCGCGCGCTCGGGTTGCTCGGCATCGAGGGCGCGTCCGTCGCGCTCGCCGTCTGGTTCGTCGCCGAGCGCGGGCGCCTGCCCGTCTTCATCTACAACAACCTCCTGCCCGCCGGCGCGCGCAAGCTGGCCATCGCCGCGATCTTCGCGGGCGCGATCCTCGCCGCCGGCTGGGGCGCGGGCATGTGGATCGCGCGGCGCGCCGCCGGGCTCGACGCCGTGGAACGCGCCTCCCGACGGCTGGCGCCGCTGTGCCTCGCCGCGTTCGCACCGCTGCTGCTTCACTGGCAGCTCTGGACCGGACCGCGCGAGCTTACGTTCGCCGTGCTGGCGGCGGGCTTCGGCCTGTCGCTGCAGGCTTTGATGCGCGTCTCGCTCGCCGCCCCGCCGCTGCTTCCCGCGCACCTGCGCGCGCGTATCGACGCCGCGCGCGCCGACCTCGCCGCCTGGCTGGCGAGCGTGCCCTGGCTGCCGACGGCGATCGTCGTGGTCGCCGTGCTCCGCCACGCGATCTTCTTCTCGAACCTCACCATCCGGAACCACTTCGCGATGCAGACGGCGGGCTACGACCTGGGCATCGAGAACAACCTGGTCTGGAACGCCGCCCACTGGAACGGGCCGCTGTTCAAAACGTCGGTGCAGTGGGGCGGCCCGGCGGGCACGCATATCGGCCTTCACCAGACGTACATCTCGTATCTGATCGGGATCCCCTACCGCCTGCTGCCCCGGCCCGAGACGCTGCTGGTGCTGCAGTCGGTCCTGATCGGCGCCGCCGCGCTGCCGCTCTACGCCTACGCCCGCCGCCACCTGGGCGCGTGGACCGCCTGCTTCATCGCGCTGCTCTGTCTCTTCTACGCGCCCCTGCACGGATCCAACCTCTACGACTTCCACTACCTGCCGTTCGCGCCGTTCTTCCTGTGGACGACGCTGGCGCTGCTGGACGCGCGCCGCGATCGCTGGGCGGCGGTCGCGATCGTGCTGACGCTGGCCAACCGCGAGGACATGTCCGCGCTGCTGGTCGTGGTGGGCCTGTTCCTGCTGCTCACGGGCGATCGCCCGCGCGCGGGTGTGGTCGTCGCCGCGATCGGCGCCGTTTACTTCGTGGTCGTGAAGTTCATCGTCATGCCGCGTTTTCTCGGCGGCGCGACCGCGTACGTCCACCAGTACAAGGATCTGGTCCCCGCCGGCGAGCACGGATTCGCGGGCGTGCTCGAGACCGTGCTCGGCAATCCCGGGTACACGGCGACCACCGTGCTCCACAAGGACAAGGCGCTCTACCTGCTGCAGATCATGGCGCCGCTCGCGTTCTTTCCCTGGCGCCGGCCGATCGGCCTCCTCTGCTCCGTGCCCGGGTTCTTCTTCACGATGCTGGCGACGCAGTACCCGTGGCTGACGCGGCTGGGGTTCCAGTACACCGCCTACTGGACCAGCTTCCTGTTCCTGGCCGTCGTCGCGAACCTGCGCTGGCTGAACCAGGTCGAGCACGCGGCGCCCGATCCGGCCGGCGCGGCCCAGGTCCGCAGCAGCCGGCGGGCGTGGAAAGTCGCGATGGCCGTCGCGACGCTGGTGACGTGCTATCAGCTCGGCCCCGTTTTCCAGCAGCACACGTCGTGGGCCGGCTTCCTGCCCCTGCACGTCGACCTGAACGACTCCGACCGACTGCGCCACGCCAACCTCGAGGCGCTGATCGACCAGATTCCGCCGGACGCCAGCGTCGCCGCGTCAGAGATGCTTGTCGCGCAGGTCTCCAGCCGCAAGAACGCGTACACGCTGCTGCACGGGCACTACGACGCGGACTACATCCTGGCGCGGTCGTCGCCCGCCCCCACCGACCGGGACAACCTGATCGCCGCGCTCCGCTCGGGCAACTATGGCCTGGTCGCCGAAAAGGGCGTCTTCGTGCTGTTTCGCCGCGGCGCCCCCAGTGATACGGTCCAGGCGTATTTACGTCAGTTCGGCGCGCTGCCCGAACTTCCTATAAAATAGGCCCCGCATGGACAAAACTGCCCCACCGAGCCCTTCATACGGGCGCGGCCACAGGGCGCTCGAGATCGCCAGCATCGCGTTCGTATTCGGGTCGCTCTTCTGGATCGCTTACCGTGTCATCGCCGCCGCCGACAGCACCGGTGCGTGGATCGGCATCGCGCTCGCCGCCGTCGGGGGCTACATCGTCTCCGACTTCCTGTCCGGCGTCGTGCACTGGGCGGGCGACACCGTGGGCGACGAAACGACCCCGATCTTCGGTCCGAACTTCGTGAAGCCGTTCCGGTTCCACCACGTGGATCCGGAGGACATCACCCGCCACGACTTCGTCGAGACCAACGGCAATAACTGCATCGTGGCGTCGCCCGTGCTGCTGCTGGTCCTGCTCCTGCTTCCCCACACCACGAGCGCGCTGTTCTACACGTGCGTCGTCATCGCCTGCACGGCGCTGTTCGTGTTCGCCACCAACCAGTTTCACAAGTGGGCGCACATGAAGAACCCGGCCCGCTGGGTGCGGCTGCTGCAGCGGGCGAACCTGATCCTGTCTCCCGAGCACCACGTGGTTCACCACACCTCGCCGCGCGACAAGTACTACTGCATCACGGTGGGCTGGATGAACCCACTGCTCGACAAGATCCATTTCTTCCGCTTCCTGGAAGCGGTGTTCACGCGCATCGACCCGCGCTCGCTGCGGCCGGATCCGGCCGACCGTCCTCAGAAAGAGCCGGACGCCGCGATCGCGATGCCCAGCTGACCCAGCCAGTAGACGCCCATCGCCAGCAGCGGGATGTGCGGGATGGGCCGGCTGAAGCGGTTCAGCGCCAGCGTCGCGTCCGACACGTAGAACAGCGTCGAGCCCACCGCGGCGGCGGGCGCCATCGCGAGCGGGCCGCCGACAGTGGCCCACGCCGCCACCACCATCACGGTGATGACGGCCGCGTACGCGATCGTCGCCGCGTGCATGGCGGCCGCGCCCTTCCAGATCGCGCGCAACAGCAGTCCCGACGACGCCAGCATGACCAGCGCGACGACCGCCACGTGCGGCGACCACACCGCGATGCCCAGGAACCCGATCACGTAAGCGACGTGCGCCAGCAGGAACGCGGCCAGACCGATCAGGAACGCGCGGTCGCCGTTCCCGAGCAACGCGACGTCGCCGATCACCGACAGCGCGATCCCGGCCGTCACCCAGCGGGCGAGCGCGGTCTCGGGGCGGCCGATCACCGCGAAGAACAGCAGCGTCGTGAGGGGTTTGAACACGACCTCCATCCAGCGGATGCGCTTCTCGGCGCCCACGATAGCGAGCGTGCTGGTGACCCAGAGGGCGCCGATCACGAGATGCACGAGTCGATTGTAAACGTTTACGCGCCCGGGATCTCGTCCAGCGGGGCGTAGCTGAGCGTGCCCGTGAACAGATCGTAGCCGCGGCGGCGGGCCTCGGGGACGTGGCTGCGCTGCAGGCGCAGCGAGAAGCCGCCGACGAGCGTGCCGCTCATGATGATCGCCCAGTCCTGCAGGTCGTCGCGCCGGCAGGCGATCGCCTGGCCGGTTTCGTACGACGTGAATTCGGGCGGCACCTCGAACAGCTCGACGCGCAGCGTGTCGCCGTCGACTTCGTCGAGCAACGTCCAGAAGAAGGCGGAGTCTTCGCCGTCGGTGAGGCGAAGCTTCACCATGTAGCGGCCGTACTCGTGGGGCGATGCGAAGTGCGCCAGGAAGTAGTCGGTGGTCGCGCGGGCGCGTCGCGTCGCTTCGACCAGCTCGGGTGAGTCGGTGCGCAGCGCCATGAACAGCGGTTCCTTTGCCTGTGACTGCGATTGCGATT
>DATMZL010000776.1:0-8476 GCA_035607075.1 Polyangia bacterium | reverse complement strand
TGGTGCCCGGCGCCGCCGGATCGTCCATCGTCGCCAGCGGCATCACGACCTTGTTCACCAGCTGGGTCATGATCCACTTCTGCGCGGTCGCGAACGGCGCGCGCGTCGCCGCCTGCAGGTTGGCGATGTCGATCGGCGAGTTGTACGCCCCGTACGGCGGCGTGTTGTTCGGCGTGTACATCGTGTGCGACAGGCCCAGGTGGTGCGATCCGGGCGCGTTCGCGAAGCCGAAGTTGAAGTCGCAGGTCGCGAACATCGGCATCAGCCCGATGATCGGCGCCGCGTTGCAGATCATCGCCTGCGTGACCAGCTCCAGCTGCGCCGCGAACAGCAGCTGGAAGTTCTTCTCGTCGTAGAAGTAGTCGCCCGCCCCGCCCGGCTGCGGCATGTTGCCGGCGCTGTTCTTGCGCACCATCTCGACGCTGGGCAGGTTCGGCTTCGTCGAGCACGCCGAAGGCGGCATCACGACGTTCGCGTCGGCCTGCAGCGACTGGATCGCCGCCAGGTGCGTCGCCAGCTTGTTGTTCTCCGCCGTCAGGCTCTGCAGCGTCGTCTGCAGCCCCTGCACCTCGGACGCCGTGAACGCGAGCAAATCCTTGCGCAGCTGCACGTCCGCGTTGACCGGCGGCATCGTCGTCTGGCCGCCGAACAGCGCATCGAACGCCTTGACCGGGTTCTTCTCCGGATCGACGGGCGTGCCGTTCCAGAACAGCATCCCGTTGGCGGTCAGCCCGTACGTCTCGTGCGAGCAGGCGCCCAGGATCAGCGGCTTGACGTTCAGCGCCTTCGCGATCACGTGCTCGACGGTGGTTCGCGCCGTCGACATGTCCGCGGTCGTCACGCCCGACAGGCAGTTGACGATCCCGGTGTGCGTCTCGGCGGCGCCCGGATACTGGAAGCCCTGGTAGACGTTGACGTACTGCTTGTAGGGCTGCAGCGGCGCGAGGATGCTGACGTTGGTCTGATCCAGCGCGAAGTCCGTGTAGTTCGCCTGCGCCTTCGGGTCGAGGTTCGTGACCTTCGGATTGAAGTGCTCGGGCGCGGTCCCGTGCGGGATGTACATCAGGAAGAACCGCTTGGGCGGCTTGGCGGTCTGGGCGGTCGCCATGCGCGCGAGCCGCATCGCAGCGGGCACCGACATGCCGAGCGCGACCGCTTTCAGGAACATGCGGCGATTGACCGCGAGCTCCGCACGGGAAGGGGGACGTCTCCGGCCTAGGGGCATGACTTAAGCTCCTTGTGGACGTTAGGGACGTGGGGGCGAGAAGGCGTCGAAAAACTACCACGCCCGACGACAAGTACCGTCGGTAATTTTGCACGGCTCACAAACCCGATGCGCCGCGCGAAACGAAAGTCGGCGTACGATCGCGCGCGCGCGCAAGGCGAAACGCTATTGCCTGTTCGCGGCGGTGATTAATAGCTCTTCTTCCAGATCAGATCGGCGGTACCGGTGCCGAGATCGCCGTACTCGCCCTCGATCTCCCAGCGGGAGGTGATCTGGTATTCGAGGTGGACGGCGTTGCGATTCTGGTAGCGCGTCGGATCGGTCCCGACGCGGCCGATGTAGCCGACGTAGAGACGATCCCCGACGTAACGCCCCGCCTCCAGCTTCGTCCCTTGCACGCCCTCGCCGCCGACGTCGATCGTGAAGACGTCCAGCGGCAAGCGGTGAGCCACGGTCGACTGCAGCTTCGACGCCAGCAGGCCGCCCAGCAGCGACGCCGCCTGCGCGGTGGGCGACGCGCCGGTAGCCCCGGCGCCGCCAAACTGAAGGTGTCCGGTGATGATCAAGGTGTAGAGCTGTGATTCCGTCAGGTCGGGACGGCCGGGGACGCTGACCGAGACGTCCAGCTTGTCGAGCGGTCCCTTCGCCGTCAGCACGACGGTGAGCTTCTCGGCGTCGTTGGTGTACTCGGCGCGCACATCGAGGTTCGGGTGATCGGGCGAGCCGCCGAACGTCAGCGTCGAGTCTTCCTTGATGTCGAAGCGGCGCCCGAAGATGTCGACGCGGCCCCGGTGCACGGTGACCTGCCCGAACACCTGCGTCCGCTTCCCGAACGACACGTGGAACTCGGGCGACAGACCGAGCTCGAGGTTGGCGTCCTTGCCCGTCACCCAGAGCTGCCGGGGCGCGTTCACCTTCAGGCGAAGGCTGGGCGGCCGCCTCGACGGGCCGCCGCCGGCGGGCTCGGTGGCGAGCAGCGCCCGCAGCCGGGCGGCCTGCTCGTCGTTCAGCGGCTCGCCCCCGCGCATGAGGACGACATCCTTCGGGGCATCGAGCGACTGCAGGTCCTTGCGCTTCGCGTCCGTCAGCTCGACGCGCGCGGCGTCGACGTCGACGCTGAGACGTGCGCCCGACATCGCCGCGCGGCCGTTCAGGCGCGAGTCGAGCGACACGATCGCGGCCGCCTGCCCCTGCATGTAGATCGGAAAACGATCCAGCTTCGTGCTGGCCGCGACGTCATAGCCGCCGGCCTTGTGCGTCGCGCTGCCGACCACGCGCGCGCTGCCGGAACCGCTGGCGGTCGACAGCTCGTCCAGCGTCACGTGGTCGGCGTCCCCGTGCACCGCGACGTGGATCTTCTTGTATTCGCCGAAGCCCGTCACCGCGACGACGCCGTCGGTCCATTCCAGCCGGCCGTTCACGCGTGGATCGGCCGCCGTGCCGCGGACGCTCAGCGATGCGTCCAGCAAGCCGGCGACGGTCCGCAGGTCCTGCGTGATGCCCGAGAGGCCCTGGACGTCGAAGCGCTTCGCGTCGAGCCGGAGGTCGAACGGCACACGGCGCACGTCGAGGCGCGTTGTCACCGCCGGATACCCGAGATCGGCGGTCACGCCGGCGACCGCGTGCAGCGTGCCGCCGTTGTGTGACGCCAGCTGCGCGTCCAGCTTCGCCTGGCGATCCGCGTACCGCGCCTCGATCTGCGCGTAACCCACCAGCGCCTTGTCCAGGTAGATGTCGCTGGCCTGCAGGTGGAACAGCGCGCGCGGCGCGCCCACGGTGCCGTCGACGGCCAGATCGGCGTGCACCTTGCCGTGCAGCTCGCGCGGCGGTTCGCGCTCGGTGACGGGCGGAAGGCCCAGGCGCTGGACCTGGTACGGGCCGAAGACGGCGCGCACCCGCAGCGGCGCCGCGGCGAGCTGCGTGGGCCGGAGCAGCGCGGCCGGCGCGGTCCCGATGCGCGCCTCGGCGGCCAGGAGCGCGACCTCCCGGCGGACCACGCGCGCGCGCGCTTCGAGGGCCTGGCCGCGAAGGTCCAGCTCCACGCGCGCGTCGGTGGGTGGAAACCGTCCCACCGTCGCGCCCGTGACGTCGACCGCGAGCGTGCCTTCGGGATCCGAGGCCGTGCCGGTGATCGACAGGTTCGCGGACAGGGCGCCGCCGACCTTCTCGCGGTAGCTGGCCGCCCGCGCCAGAACCGCCAGCGGCAGGCGATCGACAGTTCCCTTGATCGTCAGGGGGGTGCGGGCCAGCGTCGCCGCGGTGGGTGGGCGGCGCAAGAGCGCGCGCAACGACAGCGGTGTCTCGAGCTGGATGTTCGTGCGCGCCGGCGCGGTGCTGGAGAGCTGCGCGGCAACCTTGCCGTCGCCTTCGCCGTTCACCGCCAGCTGGAGATCGCCGATCCGGTGGCCGTCGATCACCAGACCGCGGCCCGACACCGCCGCCTGCAAGCGCGGATTGCCGACCCGACCGTCGAGCCGGACCGACACGCGCGCGTGTCCGGCGAGACGGCCCGCCGCCGGTCCCCCACCCGCCTCGGCGACAGCGGCCGCGACCGCCCCCAGATCCGCGTCGGCGATGTCGACCTGGAGGTCGAGCCGCGTGCGTGCATTGCGCGGGGGCCAGTCGGCGGGAAGATCGAAGCGGGCCTTCGCGTCGACGCCCAGCGCGCGCGCGTCCAGCTCGCCCTTCGCGCGCCCGCGCTCGAGCCGCCCGTCCAGCTCGAAGGCGAGGTTGCGCTGGCCACGGACCCGGCCGCCCGCCAGCTTCGCCCGGGCGACGACGCGCGGCGGCTCGGCGAGCACCACGTCCACGTCGGCGTCCAGCGTTCCCGCCAGCGCCAGCGACGCGGGCACGAGCGCGGCCGGCAATCGCGCCAGGTCGAAGCGCGAAACCACGACGCGGGCCCGAGGCGCGCCGCCCCCCAGCTCGAGATCGGCGACGATGCGCTGGTGGTCAGCGCCCAGCTCGAACCCCGACAGCACGATCCTGTCGCCGAGCGCGAGCTTCGCCCGGCGGCGCAGCGTCCACGTCGCCTCGGGATAGCGCAGCGACAGCGCGTCAATGAAGATCGTCCGGCCGCGCTGCCGCGTCCCGGTCAGATCGATGCGCAGCGGCTGCGGCGCCGCGATCGCGACGTGCGCGGAGATGTTGCGTCCGGCCGCGCGCACCGTGACGGTGGGCGCGCGCAGGCGCTGCCCGCCGACAGACAGCGTGGTCGCGTTCGCGTCGACGTTCAGCGCCTCCGGGACGCCGAGGTCCGGCACCCACGCCGTCAGCGCCAGGCTGCGCGCGCGCATCTCCGCGAATTCGATCTGGGGGAAGTGCGCCGACGCCCGCAGCGACGGCGCGCCGGTCGTGCCCCCGAGCGTGACGTCGAGCCGCCCCTCCCCCGCCATCGCGAGCCGCGGCAGCTCGAAGTCGCGCGCCAGCGCGCGCGCGGTCGCCGCCAGATCGGTCGCGTCGACGCGCGCGTGGCCCTCGAGCGCGTCGCCATCGATGCGGGCGTCGACCGCAACCGCCACGCCCCGAATCGAGGCGTGCGCGTTGCCGGCCCCGCGCCGGCGCGCGCCGTCGTACGCCGCGCGCAGGTCGGCCCGCCCGCCGTGGACGTTGATGCGCGCGTCCGCGTCCAGCCGCTCGCCCGCGAGCCGCGCTGACGCGCGCACCGACAGCTCGGTGATCTTGACGTGTCGGCTCTCGTCCTTGGCCGCGGGCGCGCGGTAGTCGATCGCGCCGTCGCTGACGAACAGCGCGCGCACGTCGACCGCCAGGCGATCGCGGCCCGAGGCGTTCTCCGGTTCACCGGCCGGCGCGCGGCTCGGCGCGGGGTGCCGCGGCGCCAGCGCCCGCGCCAGGTTGAGGCCGCGTTCCTCCTCGATCAGCGTCAGCTCGGGCCGCCGGATGTCGATCCGCGCGACGTCGACGTGGCGGCGCAGCAGCGCCAGCGGCGAGAACGTGATGTCGATGCGCGCGATCCGGGCCGCCAGCCGGCCCTCCGGATCGTAGACGGCCACGTCGTCGAACGTCAGCCGATCGCCGCCGAACGCGAAGCGGTCCAGCTCGATCTGGCCCGCGATCGCGGCGTTCAGACGCGGCAACGCGACCCGCCGCGCCAGCTCACCACCGCGGCGGGTCTGCAGGAAGCTCCAGGTCACGCCGACGATCAGCGCGATCGCCGCCAGGGCGATCACCAGCACCTTCGCCGCGATTCGCGCCACCTTCGCCGCGATCCGCATCAGAACGCCTCACCGATCGCGAAGTGCAGCACGCACATGTTGTCGGGGACCAGCGTCGCGGCGCCGGATCCCCAGAGCCCGAAGCAGCTGTTGTCGGGCGTGTAGCCGGTCGGGACGATCGCGCCGGTCGTTCCGTCGACCTGGTACAGCACGGGCGGGTCGCCGAACGGCAGGCGGCGCGCCAGGTCGACGCGGAGAGGACCGACCGGCGTCAGGTAGCGGACGCCAACCCCGACCGCCCACAGCACGTGCGGCACGTCGCCCGCGGTCAAGCGCCCGTGCGTCACCTGCCCGAAGTCGAGGAACGCCGCTACGCGCAGCGCCTTGGTCAGCGAATACCGCGCCTCGAAGCTGCCGTCGATCAGGCCGTTGCCGCCGATCGGAACCGTCACCTGGGCGTTCGGCGCGCCCGGCGGCGGCGGCACCAGCAACAGCGGGGACAGGCGCCGATCCGCGAAGCCGCGCATCGAGATCGATCCGCCCGCGTAGAACCGCGTGACCACCGCGCTGTCGTCGGGGTTTCCCGACCACGGCCACAGCTCGCCGGCGCGCAGGCGCGCCGACAGCGTCAGCTGCTTCTGGTCGCCGAAGCTGACATAGCCGCGCACGTCCGGCAGCGTGCGCACGTAGTCGAAGTCACCGCCGAGCGGCCCGCCGCCGCCCTGCAGGTCGAGGCTGGCGTACCAGCCGGTGCGCGGATCGAACACGTGGTCCCGGCGATCCCACGTCACCAGCCCGTCCAGGTACGACAGCCAGATGAAGCAGTGGTCGCTGGTGGTCTCGCAGCCCAGCGTCAGCGGCGCGGTCGCGGCGCTGTTGATGGGCGCGCCGTCGAGGTAGTCCAGCTCGACGCGGTAGGCGGGGAAGATCGCCAGCGTCGACCGCGCCTGCCAGACCACGCCGGTCATCGCCCGCGTGCTGAGCGCGTTGTACGTCTGCTCCAGCGTCCGGTCGATCTCCAGCGAGTTGCGCCAGCGCAGCGACGGCCGCGCGAAGAAACGCGGCTGCTCGAACTCGAAGCGCAGCCGCGCGATCGGACCGTTCTTCGGCGCCACGTCGACGTTGTTCCTGGCGACGGCGTAGACGTTGGGCAGGAAGGCCCAGCCTGCCTCGGCGCGCGCGCTCAGCTTGCGCATCCCCCCCAGGAAGTCCCGGTGCGACCATTCGGCGATGCCACGCGCCTCGTTCCTGATCGCGTCGGCGCGCGCGCCCACGCCGAGCCGCAGCGTGCGGAACGGCCCCTCGCGCACGATCACGCGCACCGGGATGCGCGCGGTCGTCTCGTCGGGCTCGCCCGCCGTGACCCGGATGGTCGCGAACACGCCCAGCCCGAACACGCGCCGCTGTGCCTCCTGCATGTCGGCGTCGTTGAAGGGATCGCCCTCGGTGATCGCGAGGTGCACCTGCTCCCAGACGAAGTAGCCGGGAACACGCGCGTCCGGCGCGGTGTCGACCTGGATCTCGCCGAAGAAGTAGCGGCGCCCCGGCGCCACGATCAGCGTCAGGTCCGCGAGGTGCGTCTTGACGTCGACCAGCGCCCGCCCCTCGACGGCCGCCTTGGCGTAGCCGTGGTTGCGCAGCCGGTCGGTGAGCAGGCGCTTCGCAGCCGCCCAGTCTTCCTCGCGAAACACGCGCCCTGGCACGAGCGGCAGCCTCCGGAGCACACCCTCGAGGTCGGCGGGCGGAAGCGCATCCAGCCCCTGGACGTCCAGCTTGCCGACGTGGGTCGGTTGGCCTTCGCTGACGTGGACCTCGAGATCGACGCCGTTGTCGCTGTCCGGGCGCACGTCGTCCTTCAGGACCTCGGCTTGATAGAACCCGTTCGCGACGTAAAGCCGTTCGATGCGCTTCAGATCCGACTGCCACGTCACCGGATCGAAGTATTGATTGCGCGCGAACGGCCACCAGCCGGTCTCGCTGGTGACGATCTTCTCCTTTATTTCGCGCGACGAGATCTCGTCGTTGCCAGAGATGTGCACGTCCCTGATGACGCGCGCGTCCTTCTTCTGTTCTGACGCGCACCCGACGAGCAAAGCCACGGACATGACCGAGATCGGGGCGCTCCTCCGGAGCCCCATCCCTGCGAAATGTGCTCACTGCGGGCTCGACCGGAAGGCGGATCCGGTCACACCCGATTCGGCGGCGACCTCAGATCGAGTGTCAGCGGAAAATCGCGGTTGTGCTCCTCCGGAGGCGCCTCCAGGCGACCGGGCGTGTGGCCGAACGGGAAGAAGCGCGCGATGCGCCGCGCTTCAGCTTCGAGCGCGTTGGCGGGCAGCCGCTCGTAGGCGCGGCCCCCGGGATCCGACACGTGGTACGTGCAGCCGGCGATCGAGCGCGCGTTCCAGGTGTCGATCACGTCGAACACCAGCGGCGCGTGCACGCCGATCGTCGGGTGCAGCGCCGACGGCGGGCGCCAGGCGCGGAAGCGGACGCCCGCCACGAATTCGCCCGGCGTGCCCGTCGGGTGCAAGGGCACGCGCCGGCCCGCGCAGGCGACGACGTGGCGCGAATCGACCAGGCCGCGCACCTTGACCTCCACCCGCTCCAGCGACGAATCGACGTAGCGCACGGTGGAGCTGGCGCTCGGCTCCTCGCCCAACACGTGCCAGGGCTCGATCGCCTGGCGCAGCTCCAGCTGCAGGCCCGCCGCCGCGATCGATCCGAGCAGCGGGAATCGGAAGTCGCGGTGCGCGTGGAACCAGTCCCCTGAGAACGCGTAGCCGGCGCCGCGCAGATCCGAAAGAACTTCGTCGAAGTCCTCGGCCACGAAGTGCGGCAGCGTGAAGCGATCGACGAGGCCCGTCCCCCAGCGCACCGGCTTGCGCCGATACGGCGTGCGCCACATCCAGGCCGTCAGCGCCCGCACGACCAGTTGCTGCGCCAGGCTCATGCGCGGGTGCGGCGGCATCTCGAAGGCGCGCAGCTCGACCAGGCCCTGGCGACCCGCGGCGCTGTCGGGGCTGTACAGCTTGTCGATGCACAGCTCGGTGCGGTGCGTGTTGCCGGTGACGTC
>DATMZL010000353.1:0-2628 GCA_035607075.1 Polyangia bacterium | reverse complement strand
GGAGAGCAGATTTTTCGAGCGCAGCTTTCGTCGAGCGGCGTTCGCCAGCCAGGCGGATGTCGCTTCCGATTCCGCCGCCCGGCGCACCTCGCGCGCGAGCTTCTTATCGAACGAAATCGCGAACCGCGCGACGCTCATACCGCGATATTACTGCGCGCCAACGACAGGTCAAGGCTCGCCAGGTACGGTGCCGGGATCGACAAGGGGTCTCCGCCGCGCCAGCTGTTGTCGGCGTTGTGATATCACTCGCGGTATGCGCCGCGCTTGGACGATCGTCGTTATCGCAGGTTGGCTGCTGTTCAGCGCCGGGCCGGCTGGCGCGGCGCCCGAACGCGAGCCCGCCAAAGCGCCGCCGCCGAGCGCGGCGGCGACCTTCGTCTATAAGTCTCCCTTCCCTGCCTTCACGCCCGAGACCCCGCCGAAGTCGGATCCCAATCGCACGCTCGAGCGCTGCCGCAAAAGTTCGTGGGCGATTCGCGAGCTGGAGCGGCGGGAGCTTGTTCTTCGGCGGCTGGTCGCTCCACCTCGTCGGCGCGGATGCAAAGGTCGACGGCGGCGGGGGCTGCGCCTCCGAGCTTCTTCTCGAGTCGCTCGGCGAGCGCGTCGATCGCGGGGAGGCGAAGAAGACGGATCTTTCGGACGCGCGACGGGAGCTGAATCGCCGGGACGGCTACGAAGTGGTGTTCCTGGTGACGAAGCAGGAAGAGGCGAAGTCGGACTGGGCGCCGCCCAAATTCGGAGTGATCAAGCGCTTCATACCGGGAACGGTCCAGGGGCGGGCTCTGGTCTACAGCCAGGCTGACCGGCGCTTCGTTTGCGGCGGGGAGATCGAGGCGCGCAACTCGCCCATTCTGAAGGTCCCTTCTCGCGGGGAGGAGGGGGTTCTGAAGCGCGACCTGGAAGTCCAGCTTCGCCGACAGATCGCGTCGGGGATCAGCGCGTTGGCAGCGCCGCAGGATCGGCCTCAGGATCGGCGAGACGATCAGTGAACCCGCGGACGATCCACTCGTTCTGGCTCGAGGGGTTCCTGGCTCCGGGCCAGCATGCCCGCGTCGTCAACGCGGCCTTGGGCCTCGCCGGATCGAACGCGATAGCGCGTGATCTCAGGCAGGGCCCGCATCTGGCGATCGAGATCGAGCACCGGGATCTCATCCTTCGGGTGACCGGGAGGCAGGGCGTGTCCGATCGCTGCGACACCGACCTGGTCATGTCGGCGCTCAACGAGGCGGCCAGTCAATTCGACATACCGTTTCGCTTCGCCTTCCTCTCGAACGCCGTGGCCCAGGACGCCGAGCTGGCCGTCGTCGCTCTGGACGAGCTGATCGAGCTGAGGCGCGATCCGCTGTTCGCGTGTCACCTGCCGAGGTTCGGCGAGCACCGCTTCCTCATGAGGCCGCGCGGCTCCCGGGTGTACGACGGCGACGTCACCATCGACGGCGCGGCCAGCGCTGGGCGCCTGGCGGAGTGGGACGTCGTCGCCGGTGACTTCGGTCTGATCGACGTCGTCGAAGAGCTGCACGGGGCGGAGCACCTCGTCTCGGTCGGGAGACTATCCCTCGTGACCTCGTCCGTCGGGGATCTCCGGGGCATGCGCGGGCTTCGCTTTGTCGGCGACCTCCTCATCCACCGCTGCGAGCGGCTGGAGACCCTCGACGGGTTGGACAACCTCGAGCGCGTCCTCGGAACGATCGATATCGCGAACAATCCGGTGCTGCGAGATGTTTCGGCGCTGGGGCGCGTGCGCGAGGTCGGGGTCGACGTTCGCTTTGCGGACAATGCCCTGCTGCCGCGCCCGGCACTGACTCCGGTGCGACGCCCTCACCCGGCGCTGATTCTCGACACGCGCGAGCTTCGCGTGGAAGAGCCCGTGGCCATCGGCGGTGTCCGCTTTCGCGACGCGATTCGATACGGCTTGGACGGTCGCGTCGCTGTCGGCACGCTGGCGGAGGACACGCGGGTCGGCCCGTGCGTGGCGCGGGCGGGATCGGTCGCCGACTTCGACAACGCCGGCCCGGGCGAGATGTTCACCCTCGCCCAGCCGTGTCGCCTCGGCGGCGTGGATCTGCCAGCGGGCGTCGGAGTTTCGTTCTGGGAAGGCTTGGACCAGCCGTCGAGCGCGACGCTCAGCGGCCCCGTCGATCTGTTGGGCCGCCGATTTGTGGGCGGCTGCTCGTTGCTATTCTCCGAACAGGGCGAGCTACTCTGCGCGACCCTGCCGGACGACACGACCATCGACTGGGACGGCGAACAGTGGCAGACAGGTGGGGGACTCGACTGACAGCCTTCGCCCCAACCCCGACCGGCTCCCGCAACCGCGGGAGTGAATTAGGAAATTTTCTGTGCGGTCGGGGAGAGTCGAACTCCCACAATCGTAAGATCACCAGAACCTGAATCTGAATCGCGGCCGAATCACCGACGAGAACTTGCGCCGTGGCGGGGCCAACCGCCACACGGGGTCACGGAGCGCCACGCTCCGCCACGGCCAAGTGGGGGGAAAAGTGGGGGAGGGGGAGCACCGGAAAGGGTGTCTGGCGTGGGGCGGATGTCGGGGCCCAATATTCGTTCCTCTACGTTAACCGCAGAAGCACCACGCGCTTCTGGTCGGCGATGGCCAGCTTCAGATGGCGC